>RFZT01000003.1 GCA_009920585.1 bacterium | reverse complement strand
CTGAGTTCAAACCAATCGTCGAGTATTTTTCCTCCCGTACGAATGTAACGACCGAATACAAACGGGAAATGGTCGACGAGATCGATGCCTGCATCACTCCAGCCGCCGCCGGCATTGCTGAATCAGGCACCATCGTGATCACAGATGAGTCCACCCCTGACCGCCTCGCCGCGCTCGCCCCGTGGTATCACATTGCCCTGCTCGACCGTGCTGACATTCACCGAACGATTGGGGACGCCCTTGCCGCCATGCCCAAAGATCCGAATATTATATGGGTCACAGGCCCCTCAAAAACCGCCGACGTCGAGGGTATCTTGATTCAAGGCGTGCATGGTCCCGGCGCCCAAGCGTGTTTGATTGTTTAGCGGTTTCTGAACAAAAAAGTTAGGAAGCTAAATTGCTATCTGGATCACATACAGCTTGGCTTTCAGCTTTTAACTCGAATCCAGCTTTTGAAGTTGTTTTAGACAGAATCGGGAGTGGGACGGAGAAAGTCTCCCAAAGGTAAGCCTGCAAAGGGTCTCCAAGCTCATCAACGCCATCCAACAACTCAAGGCCAGACGATGGGAAAATTCATTCATCAAAATAGCGGCCTATTTTTGTCCTGCACCCCGTTCGTTAAGGAAAGCGCCAGCGGTATTGCAGTGAATCCACACGACTGGTAGGTTGGCTTAAAGTATGCCTACCTACGATTACGAATGCGAGAAATGCGGAAAGAGTTTTGAGTCCTTCCAGTCCATGAAAGATAAGCCCTTCGAGACATGCCCAGAAAACACCTGTGGCATGTCAGAATGGGGTCATGGAAAAGTCCGCCGCCTCATTGGTACTGGGGCTGGGCTTATATTCAAGGGATCTGGATTTTACATCACAGACTACCGCAGCGAAGGATACAAAAAAGCCGCTCAAAGCGAGTCTGGAGCCGCGACCCCCGCTGCCCCCTCAACTCCTGCTACAACAACTGCCGCTACAGCCAAAACGGAATCCAAGCCATCCACCCCCGGCACAAGCACCTAAAGCCCCTCAACCATGAAAATCTGTCCGAAATGCAGCACCGATAACGATGACAATCGCACCGTTTGCCTTGATTGTGGAGACAACATCTCGGGTGTAGTTCCCACCTTCGGTTTCAGCAAACCAAAATTAAATGAGAGTACCGGAGCATCAGCGCCTGAAATCACGCGCTTCAAAGCCCCTCCGCCCCGCAAACAACTCAAGAAACCTTCGCCCTGGAAAAGCCTTTTCAGCTTGCGAAACCTCTTTTTGTGGGTCGTTCTCATCGGGTTTGTTTACGCTTTTTACTTAGCTCTTACTCCACCGCAAGACCTTGAGGAAATTACACGTGATAACGATAGAACTCTCGCTCCACACGTCATCTTCGACATTTCTCATGTTCCAGAACAGGAGACTACTACAAGGGCACCACAACCGCCTCCACCACTGCCACAAAATCTCGAGATTTGCGCGACACAGCTGCAGTCTTTAAAAGCTGCGGCATCTAGCTCCAATGGCACTTGGAGCATCAACAAAAAAGCCCTCAATCAGCATTTAGCGACAAAGGTGCAACTGACCCCAGTTGCAAATCAATTCGGCATTCACACCTCCTTTGAAGGCTGTTTCGTGAACCTGCACGAAGGGGATTTGGACTTCGTTATGAAGCAACGCGTCTTTGACCGGGATTTGGTTTTCACACTTCGCCTACAACCTGTATCTAGTACTAATGCTACAACATTCGATTTCACTGGCGCTTGGATCGGATCTCTACCCATACATCCTTTACTGATACCTACCATCCTTCCGGTATTCAGCCCCTGCTATGACGCAATGAAAAAAGCGATCACCCCACTGAAATCTGCCTCATCCATCACCATATCACCTGTAAACGTTGTAGTTCGATGGCCGGAAACCTCCGTCAAATAGCTTCTGGATCACTTCTAGCATTACTCGTCGCAGTCTTTGTGCCTCGTCTTCAAGCGATAGACTCGATCGAGGCAACGAGAACGGTGAGTCGATCCGGTAGCTTTGTGGTTTACTCCCCAGATCGAGCCACCCGCAACCACCTAGCCCGGACCGCAGACGAAGCACTCGTCCTTTGGAATAAAACCATCAAGGGCGAAATCCCTTCCGCCGCGCCGATCATCATTCAAGATCTCACCAAGAAATCCCTCCCCCGAAGCACCCCTCCCGTCACAAATTTCCTCTTCGAGACAGATGGTGGCGTGATGAAAATCCAAGTCGACATTGCGTCCTCTTCCGCCTTCGAAAATGGAGATTTTGAAATCGCGCTTTTTCGCGCCCTTGCCCTTCATGCCATTCATAAAAAAAATCCCCCGCGCTCGGGAAACAAAACCACTGAACCTCCAGAGTGGCTTGTATTCGGGATGAGCGAGTATTTTCACCGCGAACAAGGAAATCCGCCCCCAGGAGTTTACTCCGCCCTCATCACATCCAAACACGCCCCAAACTTCGATGAGTTCCTTCACGAAAAACCATCTCGCCTCGATAAAGTGTCTCTCCTTTTATACCGAGCCAAAGCCCTCGCTATGGTGAAAATGTTGAACAAACTTCCAGATTCCCGCTCCCAATTGTCCGCTTATATTGAATCTCTCCCGAACTGCGACGCCACTTCAGAAAGCCTCATCACTTTTTTTCCGTCACTACAAAAAGACCCCACCCAAATCCGAAAAATGTGGACTCTCGAAATCGCCCAGAACTCCCTGCCTCAGCAATTTCTGTCCCTCAGTGTACCGGACACCGACAAAGAACTTTCGAGCATCCTCACTCAAGCCACCCCTAACCGCGCAACGGCGAGGCCAGAGGAATTCATAGGTGATGCATTGAGTGCGTCAGCGCGAGGTAGAGGCGGCGCGTTTCTTATGCAGCAAGCTGCCGCTCAGTTCCTCAACTTAGAATTCCGAGCCCACCCCCTTATTAGGCCCATCGTGAAGGAATACTATGAAATTGCTTCCATCCTTGCGCGAAAACCCAAAACCAAACTCGTGGATAAAATCACAGACATCGAAAAACTCCGCGTTCAGTTACTGGAAAAAATGGACAAGATGACAGATTATTTAAACTGGTACGAAGCCACGCAAATGGAAGCCATAGGCACCCCGCTACTCGATTCCCTCAGCAACCAAGAGATCCCGAAGCGCACAGACCCAATCACACTCTATCTAGACAGCATCGAAGCCCGAGGCTGGAAGTAATACCAACGGCGATTAACCCGAAAAGCGGGCCGAATTTGATCGTATCGTTTTGTGCGGGGTTGGCGGTGTCGGTTTTTTTCACACTTCTACTGTGCATCTACCTCCCCGCTCAAAACGACACAAAAACCCCATCAAAAAATCCAAGTCGATTTTGCCCAAAAGATCGTTCAGCTTCGAGATGCCGCAGAGCTTGAGAAAGGCAGGGTTGGCGGAGATGAGGATCCCAGCCTTGTCCTTCGCAAAAAACCATACAACTCGGAGGCCGGCGAAGGGCATTTTTGTGCTCGCCAGCAGGGCCTCCAATTCTTAAGCGGAGGTTTTGTCTTACTTTTCCAAGTGTCGTTAAAATACAAAAAATAAACGATTAAATACAAGACGACTTTTGGTGATGGGTTATTTCTATGTTGTCGCTCATTCATTTCAGTTCCGCGCTATTCCATTCCGACCCAATCCTATGATTGAACCTATAATACCAGCCATATCAGTACCGATCGCTGTCTTTGAGCCAGTGAGCGACTGCGTTTGATTTGTCAATGGAGGATACCCCGGCAAATGAATCTTTAAGATGACAACGATAGAAGATCTGAAGCTTCGTGGAAAATATGGAGGGTTTCTATTTCTTGCGGATGCCGAGCGAGGAATCCCTTGGTTGAAGACCCACCAGCACGTGGAGCTGGAGATCAATGTGGTGGCTCGAGGTTCTGTCACTTATGTCGTCGGCAGGAATAGATACACATTTCAGCAAGGAGAATGCCTATGGCTTTTTCCTAGCCAGCCTCATCGTTGCATCGATCGCACACCGGACGCGCTTTACTATGTCGTTTCTTTCAAGCCTACGTTGATCGCTCGCAGCTGCCGCCAAGAGGAAACCGCCATTCTTAAAAAACCCCGCCCTCCCAAAAACGCCGTCCTCCACACGCAATTGCCCCCGGCCCAGTTTGGGTTGCTTCGAGGCATTATGGATTCGCTTCTCGAGTTGGGGCTTGATTCCGACACATTGAACCGCGAAGTCGGCTACGGTCTATCTCCTGGGTTCCGATACGAGCACTCCAGACCCGATTTGCTCAATTCAGGCCTTGCTCTTATTCTTCAGTTGGCTTGGGACTCTCAAATGGCTTCTGCGACCGAGCGGCGCGCCACCCCGTTGCATTCGGCCGTCTTGAAGGCCCTTGATTATTTAAAAAAGGAATTCGAATTCGAGAGTCTCAAAGAGTTGGCCATGGAGTGCGGCGTCAGCTCCGCCTACCTAAGCCGCACCTTCAAGCAAGAGGTCGGCGTGCCGATCAGTCGCTACCGGAACACGATGCGACTCGAGCGCTTTTGGGAAATCAGGAACAGGGCCACTCGACACATGACGCTCTCCGAGGTAGTCTATGAGGCGGGATTTGGCAGCTATGCCCAATTCTCAAAAATTTATCGCGCGACTTTTGGCAGCTGTCCCCGGGAAATCGACAAGAAGTTCCCGCCCCTAAATCCTGCGAAACCCCATCCTAAAAACCCCATTTCCGAACACGATCTAAAAAACCCGCAAAAATGAAAATCATCGGCCTCGTAGTGCTTCAGATCGCCTTTTACTTGATTCTGCAACCCGTTCAAGCTGCTGTCGATCGACCTTTGCGGGATGAAGTTTGCCTGAACGGAACCTGGAATCTCGAATTGGAGGGGATCGAGAAACCGGCGCAGGTGCGCGTGCCGGGCTCGTTCGCGGGGCAGAACCAACTCTGGGGAAAAGAGCACTGGGATGTCTGGGACTACCCCGAGGATTGGGCTAAACGACCGGCCACTTACGTGCGGTCGATCCAAGTGCCAAAAAACCTCGGTAGCCGCCGGGTCTTGATCCACATTGGCGGTGTGCGCCATGTCGTGAAAGTCTCGGTGAACGGCAAGGAGGTCGGCACTTGGTGGGATTCTTATGTGCCTTTTGAATTCGATATCACCGATGCAGTGAAGCCGGGCACGAATGAACTACGCGTTCAGGTATCCAATGCCAAATCTTGCGGGCTTTTCGAGGACTACAATTCCAGTCGCCGTGGCATTTATCGGGATGTGTTTCTGAAGTTCGTCCCAGACGTGCGTGTGACGCCTGATCTGTTTGTGAAGACATCGGTGAAGCGTGCCGAGATCGCCTGTGAGGTGCCAGTTCGTAATGACAAAACCAGCGAGCAAACGGTCGGATTGAGCTTTAAGGTGTTGCAAAAGGACGGCACGGTTGTGAAATCGTGGGTCTCCCCAGAGAAGCTGACGATCCCTTCGGGTGAGGAAAAAATTCTGTCCTCCACGGAACCGTGGAGAGATGCGCATCTGTGGTCGATTGACGACCCGCATTTGTATTTTCTGGAAACCGATGTGATCGGGAGCGATGGCAAGGTTCTCGATAAGCACCGCCAGAGGTTCGGCTTTCGCGAGATCACTTCGAACGGACCGCATCTCTACCTCAATGGGAACGAGATTTTCCTGCGCGGAAACGGCAATCACCCGCTGGGCGATCTTGAGGGTGGTAAGGAATACAGCGAGGCTATGGTTCGTCAACTTAAGAGCCAAGGGGTAGAGCTGATGCGCTTACACGACCTTCCCCGCCATAAGGAAATCTATGACGCGGCGGACGAGATGGGATTTCTATTGATCTCAGAGGCCAGTCACCATTTCCGTATGCCCCCGGATGACCTTGCCAAGGCCCACATCGAGCATCTTGTGAAGTGGCTGCGCAATCGTCCCTCGGTGATGATGTGGTCGGTCTCGAACGAACTTCACTGGCGCAATTTCCCGGAGCCCGTTTTCTTGATCGAACTCTGTCACCAGCTAGATCCAACACGGCCTGCTTTTACCAGCGACTTCTGCGAGTGGAGCCGCCACGGTGATGTCCTCTCCAAGCATTACGACGCCTCAGCCGTGTGGTCGGACTGGGAGAAATTCGGCCCCGACAAGCCGATGGTCTGGGACGAAATCGGCAATGTCTGGCAACAAGACCGGCCGCTGAAGACCGGCCCCGCCGGCTATGAAATCTCCTCGCAGGATGTGGCCGCCGGCATCTGGCGCGATGGCTGGGAGCAACTCCGCAACGACATCCTTCTTTTCGCGGATGGCAAGGTAATCAATGGTCAGCTCTACCGGGTGAATCTCTATGCGCCTTGGGAATTTTGCTATAGCTTTTTCCGTCATCAGCCGTTCAACAACATGCAGCGTCTCCAGCTCAACCCTGGTGACACAAGCGGCCTGCCCAGCATCAAGCCGGCCTTCATCGAACCCTGCGCCACAACCATCAATGTGTGGGATCCCACACTTCCGGAAAACCAGCCGAATCCCGGCCTGTATTGCTTTGATGACTTCCTGAAGCGCGTCCGCTTCCCGGACGATCCCAAGGAGCGCACTTGGTTTTCCGGAGAAAAAATCTCCCGCCAAGGCCGCCTTTTCTACGAGGACCACCGCCCTGCCGACGAGGTGGAGTTTCGCGTGGAATCTCCCGATGGGAAAGTGCTGGCTTCCGCCAAACGCGCTGTCTCCCTCAAGCCCGGCGAGTATTTGCCGGTTTTCGAGTCTGCATGGACACTGCCAAGCGTCGAGACCGCCACACCAGTGCGGTTGGTGCGTCAATTTTCCAACAAGGGCGCCACGGGATACCGCCAAGTTAGCGATGCGAAGATTTTCCCGCCATTCCAAAAGCCCGATCTTGCCGCGCGGCAGATTGCCGTGATCGGCGAGCCCCTCCAGAAGCTTCTCGGCGGCGCTGGCGTTCCTCTTGACAAGGCGATCATCATCGTGGCTGAGGCATTCGATCCAGCCTGGGAACCCCTTGTGGAAAAGGGCGTGCGTGTTTTGGTGCAACCAAGCGACCTCAGCAAAAGCTCCGAGGTCTTGAGCCACCTCTCCATCCAACCCTCAGGGGAGCTTAAGAAATTCTCGGGTCCCGTGAAAGCACATCAGATGGCCGAGGGCTTGACTCTTCGCTACGGCACCTCGGGGAATGATGCGACAACCCTCGGCAGCAAGAAATACATTCTTCAGAGCCCGCAACCGGCTTCCTGGGTGGCTTTCGAATTCCGCGGCACGTTGGATTTCTCGACCGTCGGTCGCGTCATGTTCGGATATAGCCTATGGACAAATCCCGGCACGGGCGGCTACGAAAAGCAATGGAAGGACGCCGGAGGGGCTCCATTTTATAAAAAAACCACGCGCCTTCTCATCAAGGACGCCGCCGGCAACTGGTTTGTTTCCGACAAGAAGGACGCCCAGGCGATCGAGCGACTGAAGCCCACCCCATTCAAAGGCACACTTTCCTTCGACTGCCCGAAGATGACTTGGCTTCCAGTGAGCCTCAAGCCAACCGGTCTGGTCGAAACAGGCGGGGAGGGGACCCCCGACTTGTCGCGGATTTCGGGTGTCGGATTCGTGCTCGACGAATCTAATCCCGGTGCGGAGATGCAATTTGAAGGACTTGATCTCGCCGGTGGTGCCAGCCCAGCGGCGTATGTTCAACCGGGCGGAGTAGCCCACCGTTTGCTTGACGGGCTCGGACAAGAGGACTTCTCGTTCTGGCGCGGGGGCAGTTCGTCGTCGCGACGGGATTTATCCGCTGGTCGGAATGCACGCCGGATCCTTTTTGGAAACAAGGACGGGCTCGGCTCCGCCTTGCAGGAATTCTTCCTCGGCCGGGGCGTGATTCTTGAGAGCGCCTTGAATCTGGGCGACCTTCGAGAACCCGCTTCGGGCTTCCTCCTTGAACGTATGATCGACTATCTAGGGGAATACCATCCCGCCGACCGCACACGACCCCTCGTTGTTGTTGAACATAATGGCCTCCTGAAATGGCTCCAGAATCTCGGCGCGGACGCTCGTGCTGCAAAGCTAGGCGAAGCCTTCGCGCTCGGGGAGATTGTCGTTGTCGATGCCCGATCAGCGAAATCCTTTGAAGGAATCGAAGACGCCCTCGCGGCCCATCTCAAAGCAAGTGGCACCGTGATCTTCTCGCAAGTGACACCGGAAACAATCGGCACCGTAACAAAGCTCGTCGGCAAGCCCCTGCGACTCACCGATCCCTTCTTCGGCCAGCGCGCCTGTTGCATTAAGGCCCCGGTCTCTTGGACTAGGATTGATACGCCCCACCAGTGGGTGGACTACTACGACGGCGTTCTCGTTCCGTATCCCTTCGAGCCGAACTACAGCCCGCTCCTAGCCGGTATGGCAAACATCGATCTCGAGTGGAATGGAAAGCCGATGTTCACAAATGGCATCGAGATCGAAGGCATGAATCCCGTCTCGCCGGGCAAGGACCACCAAATCCTCATTAGCAATTGGCATATCGGCTCCGAGTCCACTAACAATCTTTACGGAGAAATGCTCAACGGGGTGCGCGACCTGCGCCAGAACACGTGGTTCGTCAACCGCGACCCTGTGTTACTTGAGGTCTCCGCAAATGGAGGCCGTGCCTTGATTTCGCAACTCGACCTGTCCGCCGGGGGAGAAAAATCAAGCCGTGTCATGCAGACCCTGCTCACGAACCTCGGTGTCCCATTTTGCGGTGCGTCGCCGATGACCGCAGATAAGGCCTACGCCGCCGGTGGTCGCGAGGATCAGCTCAAGAGACTCGCCGCCCACGATGCGCGAATCGCCCCAGCCAAGCGCCAGTTCTATGGCACTCCGAATCCCATGCCTGACTTTCTCGTTGGTACGAATATCGGCGAAAGTAAAACAGCCGTGGCACTTCCTCTCATGGGCTTCTTTGGAGATTCCGTCACACTCGGACTCGCCGGGCCCTTGACCCAAAAGCTCAAAGAGGTCGTGCGGATGGATAAGCCCGCTGTGTTGAGCCGTTCCAGTCTTGCGGCAGTGGAGGCGAAGGCCGCCATCGGCGATAAGAAATACTCCCGCGTGGTTTTCACTCTCGGAGAGTCGGATCTCGATTCGGAAATCTCCGACGCCGATTTCCTCAAGAATCTCGAAGCGCTATGGAGGACGCTCGCCGCCTCTTCCGAAAAGCTCTACTGGATTCCGATTCCCTCGGCATCCCATCCCAGCGATGCGATGCTCGCAGAGCGGGCCAAGCATCTCAATCAAATCTCGGAGCAATTCTTCGAGGGTAAGGATGTTTACAAGGTTCCTTTCATCTACGCAAAGGCTGGAGAACTGCCCCCAGGATACGTCTCAGGTCAAGGCAAAGTCTTCCAACCCACCGAGGCGCAAGCGATCGCTGATCGCTTGGGCGAGGCCGTGATCTCCTTTGGTGCCCAATGAACTAATCACAATGATCTTTTTTTGGAACCATATAAATATATCTTCATGCGTGTTTCCGCCTTCGACGCCACGGCTCTGCTGGCGCTAGCCAGCCGGTCCCCGACCTATTCTAACCAACCTACGGGCGAGGCGCGGTTGGACACAAACTAACCACTCGCGAAGTGCTCTGTGGGGGATTGTTGGCATTCCTGACTTCCACCAGCGGCACGCAGCGCGGACTAGACCGTGTATTGAAGGGCCATGGAGCGGGCGATCGAAGCGATGCGCTCGCAGAGGGCATTTGGCTCAAGAACTTTGGCGTGGTTGCCCCAGCCGAGGATCCAGTTTTCCAAATCCGGCGCGAGGCCAACCTCGAGGGTCATTTCGGAACCTCCTCCGGCGAGGGGTTTGATTTTTTGAGATTTGTGCCAGACCCGCTCGGCGGCAAGGCGCGTGGCAAAGGCATCGAGCCGAATCACGACCCGACTGGGCTTGGGCGTCTCGAAAGCCGAAAAACTCCCATCCATCATCGATTCCATCGAAAAGTCCACCGGACGCTGGAATTTTTGTTTGAGAATTTTGGGTGCACTCAGACGGGTGATGGCGAAGGTGCGACGTTGCCCCCGCACGAGGTCGTGACCGATGAGATACCATTGATTATCGATACAACCAAGATGGTAGGGCTCCACGCGGCGACGCTCGGACTTTGGGCTGTTCAGCTTGTGATAATCAAACTCCACGGTCACCTGCTCGAGTACGGCTTTGGTCAAAATATCAAAAACCCGCAACTCCTGAATGGCCTGGCCAACGGGACGGAAGGAGACGGCTTCGCCTAACTCCTGAATCGAAAAAAATCCCTCCTCCTCCAAGTTCGAGGTCATTTTTTCAAAGGCCGACTGCAACGGCTTCTCGAAAGCCGTGCCACGGTATTGTTCGAGGGATTTCTGGGCAACGAGGAGCGCGACCAACTCTCCCTGCGACATTGTCACATGCGGGAACGACGAGACCGGCTTGCTGTAATAGAATCCGCGATGGTTGCCATCGTAGTCGATCGGCAACGACATCTGATCCCGCATGAAATCGAGATCCCGCTGGACCGTCTTGTAGGAGACCTCAAACTCCGTCGAGATCGTCGTGCAATTCGGATACTCTCCCTGCCGGAGCATGTCGTGAATCTTCAGCATCCGCGCGATCGGCGGCCGGGACTTCCTTAAATGGTCTTCGCGACGAGCGGACTTCGGCTTGTTGTAAACCGTAAGGTTTAATTCGGCAGCGTCACCGTCACTGACAGAGACATTGGATCTCGTCTTAACCGATTTCGGGTCATAGTCAGCGTCATTCACAATAAGAAAAGTGGCTCGTGTTTTGCAGTGAGAGGCAGCACCAAAAAGGGATAAAACTCGAGCCACGCATCTAAAGACGCGCCGACCGGCAGGAGTGCGATCGGAAAAGGAACAACGGCAGAATGCAGGGGATCGGGTATCTCGGGCACTTTGGAGCTATATTCCCGAGACCCCGTTCCTGACAAGCTACTTCAACCGCGCCATGAACATGCAGGGCTCGCCCTTGGCATTCACGATGGACATTTTGTAGCTCGGCACGCCGGTCTTGCCTGAGGGATTTCCCCAAACGACCTTGAAATCCTTTTTGCAATCCGAGCAGTGGATCATTTTTCCCTCCGCACAGAGTTGCATGGCCTGATTTTTGTCTTTGATGTCAACGAGCGTCACGCTGTTCGAGGCCTTGCAGACGATCACGACCTTATCTCCTGGCTTCAATTTTTCAAAATCCGATTTTTTTGAAAGCATCTCAGATGGTCCTCCTTTGGATGGAGGGTATGCGTTGGCGCTGCTGCTGAAGGCCAGAACGGTGAAGATGGCGGCGAGGATAAGATGAATCGGTTTCATAGTTTTTTTGTTGGATTGAGTTGGTGGTGGCTCTAGCGAGCTCAATGAAAACCCTAGCTAACTGCCCTCGCTCATCTATGGGGTCTTCGCCCCGTTTCCTGAGGCGGGAACAAAGGAAGGTTCTCACCCCATGCCCACAATGCCATTTCCTCGGCATCGTCATACCCAGCATGATTACCAAAAAACACACTCGGCGTATTCGTTCGCAGGGCTGGAAAAAGAGGACGCCATGAATGGCTACACCGTTTGGCCCGGCCGCCCAACCCCGCTTGGAGCGACTCCGAATGGGGAGGGCGTCAACTTTGCCCTCTTTTCCGAGAATGCGACACGAGTAGAACTCTGCCTGTTCGACGGAACAGCTCCCATGAACGAGATCGCCCGCATTCCTCTGCCGGAAAAAACCGATCAAGTTTGGCATGGCCAGATTCCGATCGCCAGACAAGACCAGATCTACGGCTACCGAGTCTATGGGCCAAATGAACCGGATTCCGGTCACTACTTCAACCCTCGCAAACTTCTACTCGATCCTTATGCCAAATCCATCGCTCGGGATCTCAAGTGGCATCCAGCCATCGGGGATCCGCTTTCAGATAGCGCGCCCTTTGCTCCACTCGGACGCGTGAGCCATGTCCCATTTGACTGGAATGGTACCCCTGCCCCACGCACCCCATGGCATAACACGGTCGTCTACGAACTCCATGTGAAAGGCTTCACAAAACTCCATGCGGAAATCCCCGAAGACCTGCGCGGCACCTATGCGGGACTCGGCTCCGAGCCAGCAATCAAGCATCTGCGAAGTCTTGGAGTCACCGCCGTGGAACTCATGCCCGTGCACTACCACATCGACGACCAATCCCTCATCGAGCGTGGTCTCACGAACTACTGGGGCTACAACACGCTGGGCTATTTTGCTCCCGACCCGCGCTATTGCTCCACGGGAACGACCAATACCGTCAACGAATTCAAATCGATGGTCCGCTCGCTCCATACGGCGGGCATCGAAGTGATCCTCGATGTCGTTTACAATCACACCGCCGAGGGCAATCAAAACGGACCGATGCTTTCCTTCAAAGGGATCGATAATTCCTCGTATTATCGTCTTCAAGAGGATCACAGAAAATACCTAGATTTCACCGGGTGTGGAAACTCCCTGAATGTCGCCCACCCCCGCGTCCTCCAACTCATCATGGACTCGCTCCGCTACTGGGTGCTGGAAATGCACGTCGACGGCTTCCGTTTCGATCTGGCCAGCACCCTCGCGAGGGAACTCTGGGAGATGGATCGCTTGGGCGCGTTTTTCGACATCATCCATCAGGACCCTACCCTCTCTCAGGTGAAGCTCATTGCGGAACCTTGGGATCTCGGTCCAAATGGATACCAAGTCGGGAATTTTCCTGTTCTTTGGAGCGAGTGGAATGGCAAATACCGGGATTGCATTCGCCGCTTCTGGAAAGGCGATGGCGGCCATGTCGGGGAAGTCGCATCGCGACTCTCGGGGAGCAGTGACCTCTACCGACACAATGGACGCAGACCGAACGCGAGCCTCAACTTCATTACCTGTCACGACGGCTTCCCTCTCGCCGATCTCGTCAGCTACAATCAAAAACACAACGAAGCCAACGGAGAAAATAACCGCGATGGAGCGGATGTGAATGACAGTTGGAACTGCGGCGAAGAAGGCCCGACTAACAACGACAAAATCCGATCCCTACGCCTTCGCCAGCGCCGCAATTTCCTGACCACCCTCATTCTTTCCCAAGGCGTTCCCATGATCTTGGCCGGCGATGAGATGGGGCGAACCCAACTGGGTAACAACAACGCCTTCTGCCACGACTCTCCACTCACTTGGCTGAATTGGAATCTCGATGCCGAGGAAAATGAGCACCTCGACTTCGTGCGCGCCCTCCTCGAGCTACGGCGCATTCAACCCGTCTTCCGTAGGCGAAACTTTTTTCAAGGCCGAGCCATTCACGGCACGGATAGCAAAGACCTCTACTGGCTGAAACCCGATGGAACGGAAATGACAGATCAAGATTGGGCGTCACCAAATGCCCAGTGTATCGGCATGGGTCTCCTTGGTGATCAGATCGAAGAAAACGGAGATCATGGCGAACCGATCACAGGCGATTCTTTCCTCCTCCTCCTCAATGCCGAGGACGCGGTGGTTCCATTCGTCCTTGGAGCACGCCAACGCCATGTCGCATGGACACTCATTTTAGACACCAGCACGCCGCCGGAAACCTTCAAACCGGGGGTTTATTCCCACATGGCCAATTTTCCCCTCCAAGCAAGATCTATAGCGATCCTCCAACCCCACTACGCGCCATTCGCGTAAAAAATTGCGATCCTGTGCTTAAAGACCTTCCCGCTCACATAACGGGGACTCATCCTAGCACAGCATTCCCAAACTATCGCTGAATTGAAATCCAAGTGAATGCCGGATGACCCTTTTTAAGTAAATCGCATCTAGCAGCCTAGCGTAATTCACTTCCCTTGAATCCTCTTCATAAGCGCTTTTTCATGCCTTGCAGCGTGGAGGACTGCGGCCACTACGACAGATTCTGTATTCTCATCCACAATGCAGATGACTTTGTAGGGAAATCTTTTGGGATATCTCCAACGAACATTTCGGCTAGGATGTCTTTTGGAATTAAGTAGAGGGTTTATTTCCAACTCCGTCCACAAATCTAAGACCTCGTTGATAAACCTAGCTCCTAGGCCCTCTTGTTTAGACTCATACCATCCCACAGCAGCCCCAAGTCGGAGTAAACTTCCGGCAAAACGACAACATTCCAGCTCACGAAACAAAACTCGTGCGAAGTCGCTTCGCCATGTCTCTCATCGGAATCGCCGCAGACGGATTAGCTTGGTGGGTTGCAAGGCGCTGCTCAATCAAGATCAACTCGCTCGGTGAGATTCCTGGTTCATCCAATTCCAGCACATTTCTGAGCAACTCCTGCCTTTCGCTCGATGTAAAGTGCGGCAACTCCTCAAGTACCTGTGCGATGCTCATAGTTTCTCATTTACCACTACCAATTCGAAAATCGAATTTTTTCTTTTATCTGCACTACGCCCCATTGGCTTAAAAAAATCACAACCCGGTCGGGTGGTCGATGAACTTCCACTCTAGTGCCATCTTGCGAGAGAGGAGTTGCGCCGCCGCCTTCACGCCGAACGTCTCGGTTGCGTAATGTCCGGCGTAGAGAAGATTCACGCCCAGCTCCTCGGCGGCCGTGTACGACCAATGCGGCCCCTCGCCGGTAATAAAAGTATCGATGCCCGATGCCGCTGCCTTGGCGACATCCGCTCCGGCCCCACCGGTCACAATGCCGATCCGCTTTGCCACGACAGGGCCTCCGGGGGCCATGTGGACTCGTCCGCCGACCGCATGTTCGACATGATCGCGCAAGACTTCGCGGCTCATTTCCGCATGAAATTTTAATCCCACCAGTTCTCCCATCGACTTGAAAAAGGGCTCTCCGTTCTTTAACCCGATAGCTGCCGCGAGGAGGGCGTTGTTACCGATCTCGGGGTGGATATCGAGCGGCAGGTGGGCACTATACACCGCCATATCGGCCTCCATGAGCAAACGCATCTTGCGGTAATTTGCCCCAGTGACCTTCTGCGCCCCGCTCCAGAAAAGCCCATGATGTACGATCAGGAAATCCACCTGCGCCTCGGCGGCCTCGCGAATCACGGCCTCCGTGGCATCGACCGCCGCCCCGATGCGGGAAAGCGAGCCGGAATTCTCGACCTGCAAGCCATTCATTGCTTGCGGGTAATCGCCCACCTCCGCCACGCGCAAGAGATCATCCAAGTAAGAAACGGCTTCAGTGAGGTGCATGCCTCCATGATAAATCGCATCATTCCGCAAAAGAAGATTTTTCCTTTTACTCAGTTATCCGTATTATCCAGCCCATATGCTCAAAACTGGAATCGTCGGATTGCCCAATGTCGGTAAATCTACCCTCTTCAACGCCGTCACCCGCACCCGTAAGGCCCAAGCGGCTAACTTCCCTTTCTGCACGATCGAACCGAACGTCGGTATCGTCAACGTGCCCGATGACCGCCTGCAAAAACTCGCCGCCATTTCGAAGTCGGAAAAAATCCTCCCCGCCGCGATTGAGTTTGTCGATATCGCCGGCCTTGTCGCAGGTGCCAGCGAGGGCGAGGGACTCGGCAACCAATTCCTGAGCCACATCCGCGAGGTGGACGCCATCATTCAAGTCGTCCGCTGCTTTGAGAGCTCTGACATCCACCACGTCTCCGGAACGGTCGATCCCGTCCGTGACATCGAGGTCATCAATACCGAACTCATGCTCGCCGACCTAGGAGCTCTCAAAAAACGCGCTGATCGTTGCCAAAAGGGCGCCCGCAGCGGAGACAAGGTCGCCAAGGCCGAACTCGCCCTAGCCGAAAAACTCATTCCCCACCTCGATGCCGGCAAGCCCGCCCTCACAGCTGAACTCAACGCCGAAGAGAAAGCCCTTCTTCACGGATTTTTCCTCCTCTCTGCAAAACCGACCCTCTTTGCCTGCAACGTCGGTGAGAATGACCTCGCCGACCTCGATGGAGACTCCCCCGCCGCCATCCACGTCCGCGCCGTTCGCGACTATGCCGCGAAGCACCTCGGCAGCGAAGCTGTCGTCATCAGCGCCCAGATCGAAAGCGAACTCGCCGAACTCCCACGCGAAGAAGCCCTCGAATTCCTTTCCGGCCTCGGCGTCACAGACAGCGGCGTGAGCCAACTCATCCGCGCCGCCTACCACTTACTCGGTCTCCGCACCTATCTCACGACCGGTCCGAAGGAAACCCGCGCCTGGACGATCCATACCGGCGACAAAGCTCCTGCTGCCGCCGGCGTCATCCACAGCGACTTCGAGCGTGGCTTCATCGCGGCACAGATCGTCTCATTCGACGACCTCATGGCCTGCGGCACCGAAGCCAAAGCCCGCGAGGCTGGCAAGCTTCGACTCGAAGGCAAGGAATACACGGTCCAAGACGGCGACGTTGTCGAATTCCGCTTTAACGTCTGATACCAAAAGCAGCATGCTTTTGGATTTTAGCAGAGGGGCACAGGGCGTCTCGCCCGTGTATGTTGGCGTGCTCCTTGGTTCCGCTGGGCAGGGTGCGAGCAATTAGACCAGTGTCCACACGGCCGAGACGGCCATGCCCCCTTTCTTTTGCGCTGCAAAGTCTAATTTCAAAGAGACATTGGTATAAGCCCGGTTTTAAGCGGCTTTGGTGGCAGGTTGAGAAAAACTCTTAGATTCTAGTCGAAGCTAAACGTTTCTAGCTACCCGGAAACCGATCACGGTGTATCGGGTTTCTGGGCTGCGGCTGACGCGATAAGAAACTGTGCCTTTTCCATCCAGTTCCATCCAACTCCCTCCACGGATACGACACGCTGAAATAGATTCATCCTTATCCCAACACCATTCCCAGACGTTACCGCTCATATCGTATATTCCAAGTTCGTTGGCCTTTTTCTGACCGACTTGATGTGGCTGCCCCTCCGAATTCTGTTCATGCCAACCAACAATATTGACATCGTCGCTACCACTGAATCGGAATCCTTGGCTTAGCGCCCCTCCCCTCGCCGCCCATTCCCACTCGACCTCAGTCGGCAAGCGCCAACCATTCCCCACACGATCCCAATCAATAAGTGTGCATCCTGCCGAACCATACTCCCCATTGGTGTAAACTTTTCCATTGATGCTATAGACCGGCTTAAGGCCCTCCATTCTGCTTTTCGCATTGCACCACTTCACAGCGTCATACCAACTCACGAGCGTGATCGGATGGCGACTCCCCCTTCCCTCACCTTCATCCAATTTGAATCCATTGGCCAACCCCCACATACGGACTTTCTCCCACTCGAATGTGGTCACTGGAAACTTGGCGATATGAAAGGTTTCTACTTTAGTCCCAGAAAATGTGGATTCCGGCGGCAAATTCCCAAACCCAACAAGAGCTACTGAATTTAAGTTAAATAACCCGCCACATAACTCCGAAAACCCGAGCAGAATTCGGCGGCGATCGCCCAACTTCGATACACCAATCTTCTCCAAGTCACTCTCGGTTAATGTATCGATAATATCGTCTGTAATCTTTTCAGCATCGAATAGAGGGCTAAGGTTGGTGAGTTTTTCCCTTTCAAGTACCAATTTGATATTCTTTATCATGATGGCACAACGTCACAACAATGCTCCCAAGGAGCTAGAGGGGGATTCACCCCAACTGCAAAACGCAGAGAAATAACGGAATCTATCCCTGTCTTGCTAAAGCAGGCGGCGATGCACTGAATCTGAAAAAAAGCGGAAACCGCTCTCAGTCAATAAAACTGCAGATATACTCGCAGATCCCACCTTCCACGGCGATGGAGAAGCCCGACTTGGCTAGAACGTCGAAGAAGGTTCCGGCCTTGTAGCAAACCTTGGCTTCACTATCGTCGAGTTGAACGGTGCAGTCGCCAGACACGATCTCCATGCGCTCGGCTTTGTCCGTCCCAAAATGATAGTGCCCAGGAAAAATGAGCCCGAGCGTCTTTTTAGCCCCATCAGCAAAGACGATGCTGTGGCTAACGACTTTCCCATCAAAATAAACATTGGCCTTTGTGATGGCGGTGACGTTGGAAAACTCAGATGGGATAGCGCTCATAGTCATCGTAGATTGAATAACACAAGCCCCCCTCCGCAAGCCTTCGTTACACGGATGAAGAAAAAGAGCAGGAGCGAGATTTAGCTATCCGCTGACGGAATCCTGCTGAGGTTCGTTTTTAGCGAGGTAGGCGCGGAGGTGACTATGCTCCGGATCGAGAAGCTCGGGGTCTCTTAACAAAAGATCTTGGGCGGCTCGGCGGGCCTCGGTCATGATTTCGGCATCACGCAAGAGGTCCCCCAAACCCAGCGCCGGCATGCCAGTCTGCTCTGTGCCGAGGATATCGCCGGGCCCGCGAAGCAGAAGATCCGCCTCAGCGATATCGAAGCCATTTGAGGTTTTTTCGAGCACCTGAAGTTTTTCCAGATTCGCATCCGCCGCACCTGAATGCAGGAGAATGCAATAGGATTTTGCAGCTCCACGGCCGATACGGCCTCGGAGTTGGTGCATCTGGGATAGACCAAAGCGCGCCGCATCTTCAATGAGCATGATAGTGGCATTCGGTACATCCACCCCAACCTCAATCACTGTCGTAGCCACAAGAACGGAAATCCGTCCGCTCCGAAAATCGCGCATCACCGCATCCTTCGACTCCGCATCCAGCCGACCATGAACAAGGCCGACGGTGGCCGGCGCAAGAAGCTCACGCCATTTCTCGTATTCCGCCGAGGCGGCTTTCGCGACGAGTTTTTCCGATTCTTCAATGAGCGGATAAACAATGTAGGCCTGTCGTCCGGCGGTCGTCTCGGTGCGAATAAAAGCGATAATATCGGGCAGCTTCGAGGTATCGCGAAGCGCCGTGAGGATCTTGCCACGCCCGGCTGGAGGGGCTTTCAAAATCGAGACATCCAAATCCCCGTAGAGCGTCTGCGTGATGGTGCGAGGAATCGGCGTTGCGGTCATCACCAACACATCGGGAGCATCGGCCCGAGCAATGAGACGTGAGCGCTGAAGGACACCAAATTTGTGTTGTTCGTCAATGACAACGAGCCCGAGATTTTCGAATGTGGTCTTCTCAAAAAGCACGGCATGCGTGCCGACCACGAGAGGCGGGCCTTGGGGAGCGCTTTCGGAAAAGAGTCCCGGCAAAGTCCCGTCGGCATCCGGCGTCCCTTCCTGACGAGCGGCCGTGCGAAGCGTGACGGGGATCCCGAGCGGATCGAGAATACGGCGAAAATTGAGATAATGTTGCTCGGCGAGAATCTGCGTGGGAGCCATAAGTACGGCCTGATGTCCAGATTCGTGGGCTTGGATCATCGCCCGCAGCGCAACAAGCGTTTTGCCGGATCCGACATCGCCTTGCAAAAGCCGGTTCATGCGATGCGGAGAAGCCATATCCGCGGAGATTTCGGCCATGACTTCTTGTTGGGACGGGGTGAGATCGAACGGCAGGGCGTCTTCGACTTTTTTCCAGAGGTGACCAGTCCCCGGACGCGCGAGGCCACCCGAGTTTTTCACTCTGCTGCGGCGATAGGCCAACTGAAGCTGAACCCCAAAAAAGACATCACGCACGAGTTGCACCCTCGCAATTTCGGCTTCCTCCAGACTTTGGGGAAAGTGGATCGAGCGCCAGATATCGAGCGGGAGAGGGTTAGTATCGGCAGGATCTGGCCACAGGCGGGGAATGGCAGCGAGATCGGTCACATCCAAGGCACGGTGGATATATTCCCTCAATACCTTCACTGGAACGCCATCCCCGGCCGGATGGACGGGCGTAATTCGGTCAAAGTGCATCGAAGCTTCAGCGTCATCCTCGATCACCTCGAACTCGGGATGCTCCATGACGATCTGGCGGGAACGCAACCGAGGTTTCCCAAAAACGACTAGGCGGTTCTCGGTGGCGATCATTTTTTGAACCCACGGCATGTTATACCAACGGCAAACGAGCGGGGAACTCAGGACACCAGCCTCCTCGTCCTCCAAAGTGAGCTCAAAAATGCGACGTGGACCGAATCGTCGGTAGCTGGTCTTTTTGACGACACCGAAAAGGCAAACAGAGGATTCCGAAGCGTAATCCGGAAAGCGGTCGAATTTCCGGCGATCCTCGTAACGGCGAGGATAATGACGAACAAGATCCTCCAAAGTCAGCAAACCTAGGCGCTGAAGGGCAGTCCAACGCTGACGCGTCACCCAATCCAATGTATCTAATGTCGTATCCGGCGGGAGGAGACTCATTCCGAACTCCGGATTTCCATGATCTGAATTTGAGGTTCGGAGCGGCCCTGCCAATGATTCCATTCCAGCGTGTAAGCGATATCCCAAGGTGGGCGGGGCATGGCATCAAGCGGAGCATTGAAATAAACGGCCGCAATCCGGCGCCGACCCGCACCAAACTCGATGCGAAGATGCTTCTCCTTCATGACACGCGGTGTCCCAGCAGGAGTGACCGCGCGAGAAAAGAGAACGGGCCTCGCATTATGGGACCCGAAAGGCTCCAGCAAATCCTGAGCTTCCAGTGTGGCGGGCTCGATCTCATCCAAAGGAACCTCACAATGAAGATGGAGCTTAGGCGCCAACATATCCGGAGTCGCCAACAAGCGTGCGGCCGCCTCCAAGGTATCCCGGAAGGCATCGAGGTTTTTTTCGTCGATCGAGACGCCCGCCGCCATTTCGTGACCGCCAAATTGCGTCAAATGAGAGGCGCAATCCCCCAAGAGCCGAACGAGCGAAAGTCCTTCAATGCTTCGCCCACTCCCCTTCCCTGCCCCATTTTCATCAAAACCGATAATGAAGGCAGGACGGTGGAACTGACGCATGATTTTTCCTGCAACGACACCGATCACACCGATATGCCAATCCCGACTCCCTGCTACGATGGTAACGTCAGTTTCAGGGTTGAATCGTGCGGAAATCCTAGCCTCAGCCTCAGCGGCGACATGGCGCTCCACCGTTTGCCTCTCGCGATTGTGCTGATCGAGAGCGAGAGCGAGGCGATTTGCCTCGGCGTCATCATCGGTGAGAAGAAGTTGAAGCGCTTGGTTTGCGGACCCGAGGCGACCAGCAGCATTGATGCGGGGTCCAAGACGGAATCCGATATCAGCCCCACGAACCGGAGAAGAAACCCCAGAAACCGCCTTCAGCGCAACAATCCCCGGCCATCGAGTGTTTTCCATCCGATCCAGTCCATGGCGGACAAAAATGCGATTCTCGCCGACCAACGGGACGATATCCGCGATGGTGGCCATGGCAACGAGATCCAAAAAGTCCCGCAGATCAAGGCCGGGCACGGGCTGGGATTTCACCATGGCGTGGACGAGCTTGAAAACAACGCCCGCACTGCAGAGGTAATGAAAATCGTCCCCGCACTTCGGATTCACCAGCGCCAAACAATCCGGACGCTCGCTGGCGAGTTCGTGGTGATCGAGAACAACGACATCAATCCCGGATCGCTTGAGTTGGGCAATTTGCGAAACCGATGTCGTTCCGCAATCCACCGCAATGAGGAGTTGGGGATTGTGGAGTTCGCAACAGCGCTTCAGCCCTGCCTCACTGAGTCCGTAGCCTTCCTCAAAACGGAGAGGAAGGAAGCACGCGACATCAACGCCGTAAGCCCGAAAAATGCGCGCAAGAATCGCCAAGGACGTGGTCCCATCCACATCGTAGTCACCATAAAGAACAACGCGTTCCTTCCGTTGAATCGCGGCTAGCACGCGATCCCGAGCGAGGACCATGTCGGGAAGAAGTTCCGGCGCACTCAGGGCGCGAAGCTTGGGATTCAGGTAGGTATCGGCATCAACCGGCTCGCTGAAACCGCGATTAACAAGAATGCGAGCCAGAAAAGCGGGAATCGACAACTCACGTTGAACCGCCTGAAAAACGACAGGGTCGGCATCCGAAGAAAAAATCCAGCGGCGCTGCATGAGCGGGCGTCAGGCTGCGAAACGCTGATGACTGGTAGTCAGTCGCTGATAGATCGCAGCCAAGGAGGCCACGCTCGCAGACCAGGAGAAATCCGTCGAAGCCACGCGATCTGAAAGAGTCTGCAACTCTGTATCGGTGAGAAATGCCGCATGGCGGATCACATCAAGCAACGCATCCACTCCATCACAATAAAAAACGAGACCATTTCCGAGAGTCGTTACTCGATCGTAAGGCTGAACGATTTGGTGGAGCCCGTCGCAGTGGAGCGCTAGAGGAACGATGCCATTGCGCATGGCCTTTGTGAGAAACTCACAACTCGGCTCGAACTCGGCAGGAAGAAGAACAAAGTCACCCGCTTCTAAAACACGAGTCAACTCCGCAGAACCGACCTCGGGAATATGAACGAACCGTTCCGCATGCCGCCTCTCTGAAACTAGGAGTGCAACGCGATCCTCATCTCGGACCTCACCGAGGAGAACGACAAAAATGTCATCCGAAGGCAGGCGATCCATCCCATCGAGCAAAACACCGACACCATTTCCAGCAGTCGATACGGCATCAACAAGAACGATTCGAGAAGCGTCACCCGCTTTAATGGATGAAAAAAGCTCAATGCGGGATTTTGCGATATCTTTAACCGCAGAGGACGTCACAGGGAACGCATTGACATCGAAGCCAGGAGCGATCCCGATCAGTTTATTGGCATGCTCGCGCAAGACGCTTTCCAAACCACATCCATGCTCGGGAGATTGCATAGCCGAGACGTAACGACTGCCGGGAAGCACCACCGCGTCAGCGAAGACGATGCCGGACTTGAGAAAATTCATGCTGCCGTAAAACTCCAAGGCCGCCGCCGAGAAATAGGAAGCCGGGAGATTCGTGAGAGCAAAATCGTGGCTCCAGAAATTTCCCTGATACTGCAAACTCTGCGGGGAAAGCACCGAAACAATACCGAGATTCTGCTCACGCACGAAGACAGGCACCAGAGCAGGTTGCCACCCATGCACATGGATCGCATCCGGCGATTCGCGGCGGGCAACCTCGACGACGCATTTTGAGAAAAAGATAAAGCGGGCGGCATTGTCCTCGTAGTCGCGACCATCCATGCCGTAGAGGCCCGTCCTGTCAAAATACTCATCCCGCTCAATAAAAAGCAGGCGAATGCCCTTGGGATCGACAGCCTCCCAGACAACACAATTCAAACGAGAAGACCCTAGCGGCACTGCAAAGCGAACCTTGGATCGCTTGAGCGTTAGGGATTTTTGCTCCCGCACGCAGCGATACAGGGGAAGCACAACAACGACCTCGTGCCCAGCTTCCGCCAAACATCATCCGCCAGTTTTCCGGTTTCCGCATAGGGGGCGAACTCGCTGGAAGCCATCAGAATTTTCATACGCGAATCATGCAAAACATTGCGCCGTTAGTCTAACCAAAAGAAGACGACCCCCAGCAGAAGCACATCTTCAACTGGGCATAAAAAAACCCCGCCGGAGCGGGGTTTTTAAAATTGTGGAGAAAGAAGGCTTACTTACCTTTTTTTTCTTCGATGTACTTGATGACATCGCCAACGGATTGAAGCTTCTCAGCGTCCTCGTCTGGAACTTCAACGCTGAACTCTTCTTCAAAAGCCATAACAAGCTCGACCGTATCCAAGGAATCGGCTCCAAGGTCCTCGATGAAAGATGCGTTTGGTGTGACTTGCTCAGCGTTAACGCCGAGTTGTTCAATGATGATATCTTTTACTTTTTCTTCGATGGATTTTTCAGACATGGGATTTAATGTAAGTGCAGGTTGTGAGTAATGAGCGATCGGAAGATTTGCAACAAGTAATTTCGCGACAAATGAACCAAGGCGGGCGACAACTTTGCTGATGATAAAAAGACGTCAAGCGCAAACTTCCCAATGAAAGCCTCGATATTCGAAAAATCGACCATCCTGAAGGCCTCCTGCGAAAGCGTTTTTGCCTTCCATGAAGCACCGAAGAACATTTCCAAAATTGCGCCTTCTTCACTCCATGTGCATGAGGTTGCGTGCGACGACACCGCCGTGACCGGTGGGATTTTTCGGATTCGCGCCTCCCAATTTGGCATCCCTATTCATTGGGTCGGCCAGTGGGATCAAGTGGAAAAACCCTTCCTCCTTGTTGACACGTCCCTCGCATCTCCGTTCGTCGTATGGCGGCACAGTCACATATTCGCACCGCACCCGGAGGGATGCCTGATGACCGATCGTGTGGAGCACCGACTCAAAGGTGGTTTTTTGGGAGCCATGGTTTCCCGCTTCCTACTGCCCATGTTCTTCACGGCAATGTTCCATGCTCGCCATGTGGCGACACGGCGCTTTTTTGCGCGATCAGTGCCGTCGAGCGGATAGAACCGCTGGACTGGGCTTCACCAAGCGATCAACAAACCGCTCCCAACTCTCTTGCCCAGCAAGAATCTCGATCTCGACTCGCATGTAGTAGAGCGGAACCTCGGGATCCATAATGCGGGGAATGCGGACGGCGTCTTTTTCTGTGGTGAGTACGGCATCGAGCTGCATCCGGGCGCAACGGCGAACAAAGCGCTCGATTTCCTTCACCGAGTAGCGGTGGTGGTCGGCGTAGGATTGAGTGAGATGCAAGTCGGCACCGAGTGACTCAAGGGCTTTCTCAAAGCTCTCCGGAACGGCAATGCCGCAGAGCGATCCGATTTTCAAACCCTCCAGAAAATCCAAGGACTTTGTCTCGCCAGTGACAAAATTCCGCAGGTGCTTGGGACGATGCGTGCACTCGATGATATCTGCCGTCCGGTTGTATCGGCGAATGCGAGCGATGAGTTCCGT
>RFZT01000200.1 GCA_009920585.1 bacterium | reverse complement strand
AAAACGTATCCCAGAAAGTATCGGCTACATCGATCCTGTGGGATGGTATGAACTTCAGCCACCTACTCTTTCGAGTGATCTGATCAAACGCGCCAAGGCACTCAAAGTCGTCCGCGATGGGTGGGCAGGGTTTTACTTCCACTGGTATTTGGATCCCACAGAGCTGGGCAAGACCATCACTGGACTCAAGGGGCTCGGCTATCAATTCGTGCCGCTGAACGGAGCGCTCAAATAGGAACCAACCTTAGAATAAAAAACGAAAAATATGTGCGGAATTATTGGATGCATCGGTGAAGCAGCCGCCCAGCCCTTCTTAATCGAAGGGCTGGGTCGGTTGGAATACAGAGGCTACGACTCGGCAGGCGTGGCCATCTGGAACGGGAAAGATATTGAAACACGAAAAAGTGTCGGGCGTGTCTCTCGTTTGGCGGAAACGCTGAACGAGTCTCCGATTGATGGGGATACCGGTATCAGTCACACGCGCTGGGCCACACACGGAGCGGTCACAGAGCAAAATGCGCACCCTCATTTTGATGCCTCGGGACGCCTCGCTCTTGTGCATAACGGGGTTCTAGAAAATCACAAAGCACTTCGAGATGGGTTGATCGAGCGTGGCCACAACTTCGTATCGCAAACGGATACGGAGGTCCTCGCACATTTGATCGGTGAGACGTTCGATATATCGCCGGTCCAAAATCGGGAAGCGCTTGTGGCTGCGGTGAAGTCCGCTCTCGGGCAGGCGTTCGGAACATATGGCATAGCTCTTCTTCATGCAGATACGGGTCGCTTTTTAATAGCGGCTCGCAAGGGAAGTCCCCTCATCGTGGGATTCGGCGATGGCGGGCAATTCCTCTCCAGTGACGTTGATGCCATTGCAGACTGGGTGAATGAGGTTGTTTATCTCGAGGACGGGGATATCGCCGCACTCGATGGTGATCATTTTGAGGTCCACCGGGTATCGGGTGAGGAAGCCGCCGCTCCCGCTCCCGTGAGAGTCGAGGCTCCGCCGGTACGTGAGGGTAAGGGGAGGTATGCCCACTTCATGCATAAAGAAATCCATGAGCAACCCGAGACGCTCCGAGAGGCGATGAAGGGGAGGCTTGACCGCGAGGGGGCCACTGCAACGTTTAGCGGACTCCAGCGGACGAATGAGGAATTAAGAGAGTGGCACCGGATCGTCTTAACTGGTTGTGGAACGACGTACCATGCCGCTCTCGCTGGGGAATCGCTTATCGAGGCGCTGGCCCGCATTCCTGTCGAGTGCGAATACGCCAGCGAGTTTCGTTACCGAAATGTACCTCTCGATTCGAGGACGGTTGTTTTTGCTATGAGTCAAAGCGGGGAGACGGCAGATACCATTGCGGCTCTCCGTGAGAGCAAGCGCAAAGGCGCACCGACGCTGGGTATTTGCAATAATGTCATCAGCACGATCGCTCGAGAAAGCGAAGGCGGCATCGGCCTGCGGGCGGGGCTGGAAATCGGAGTCGCGGCTACCAAAACATTCACGTCCCAAGTCGTCGCTCTCTCGATGTTAGGTCTGCTACTTGGTCGAATTCGCAATCTCCCGCATGCCGAGGCGCTGGATATTATTCGTGGCTTGGAGAGTCTTCCGGAACTCGTGGCGCGAGTATTGGAACTCGATGAGGAAATCTCTCATATCGCGGCCAAATATGTCTCTGCGCGAAACTTCCTCTTCATGGGCCGTCAGGCCAACTTCCCTATCGCGCTCGAAGGAGCCCTTAAAATGAAGGAGATCAGTTATATTCCGGCGTCGGGGTATCCTAGTGCTGAGCTCAAGCACGGCGTCATTGCTTTGGTAAACGAAGAAACCCCATCCATTTTTCTAGCTCCACAGGATGGGGTGTATGAGAAAAACCTGAGCAACATCGAGGAGGTCAAAGCCCGTAAGGGACCGGTGGAGGAGGTCAAAGCCCGTAAGGGACCGGTGATCGCGATAGGAACCGAAGGCGACGAAACACTCACCAGCCTGTGTGATGATGTCATTCTACTCCCGCAAGTGCCGGACTTTCTGGCTCCAGTCCTGAATGTGATACCCCTCCAACTTTTTGCCTACCACACGGCTGTTGCCCTCGGTTGCGACGTCGACAAGCCCAAGAACCTTGCCAAAAGCGTCACCGTGGAGTGAAGAGAATTTCGGCGCCTAGCCTTCAAACCCTGTGGCGGTGGCGCGTAAGCGCTTCGATTATCCTTCTGCTTGGCAGGTGGTGGCCATCGGCCAACACCCGCGAAGGGATGGGGCGTGAATTTTTAACGACGGATTGGAACGGATCCAGCCGGGTTCGCCGTTTTCATTCACAAAGGCTACGCCGATAGGCATGCCCGGTTGCTCGTCCGCAAGCAGGGTCATTTCCTCGCGCGCCTGGCCGTGGAGCTCGATCCATGCTTGCTTCATGGTAATGGGGTCAAGGTCGCGAGCTTTGATTTCGTGAAGTGAGGCTGGATCGATTCGGGCAAAGCGCACAACCATTTGGTAGAGGGAGAGTGGGCTGAATCCGGGATCTTTGCCGCAGGCGGCCCAAAGAATGGCTTCAAGAGGGTATATTCGGGAGAGTTCCAGTATGTCGATGTAATCACGTGTCTCGATACGGTCGGCAAGGGCGAGCGACTTATTTACAGCCATATCGAAAAGGTGGAGCCGCCACCCGAGTAGTGCATCGCGCACGATCGGAAAAAAGCGGAAGGCCGAGTCGTGTGCCCAGTCGAGCTCTACCGAGCTGGTGTTATGTTTCACGCGGGCCTTGCGGAAGGAGCAGGGTTTCGTCCAACTTGAGTCATGATTGATAAGGTCTACCTCGAAACCAGCAGCGCGCAAGGTGGCGACATCCCGTTCGCTGGCGTTCACCAATTCCTGCACGGCATCATGGAAAATATCGAAGTCGTTCGAAAAACGCGCGGACTCGTCTGTAGAATGAATCACGATACCACCAGCGAAATGGCTTGCCTCGCTCCGGTTCTCAACAATTGCTTCAAGAACTTCTTTTTGAAAATCAGTTAAAGGCATTTTTGAAGTTCCTGAGCTTCTTTCCAAGCGCGGCGGTCTCCGTATTCACGAAGATGTCGTATCACTAGAGCAATATCGCCCCGGTCGCGCACACGTGCATCTGGGTGTCTGAACCAAAAACAACCTGGAAACTCGCGAATAAGAGCCTCTGCTCGTGCCACAAGAGCCTCTCCGGATTCCGCAATGCCGCAGGAAGAGGAGATTTCCCCTAAGTTCATAGCTCTTAAGTTAAACGAATTTTCCTGAGTTGGCAAAAGGGATCTGGTTGATACGAGATGGGCGTCGCCTGAAGTCAGGGGCCCCGACGGCGCGGCGCCCCTACCAATTGACACGAAGAGTGCTGCCGCACCAAGGTGCGAAGCGCCCCCTTTTTCTGGGGTAGGGATGGCGCGCCGCCGCCGTCCGACTCCTTGCGGCGAAGCCGCCTCCATCTCGGAGAAACGGCAACGGCTTCTTCTAGCGTGGGCTTAGTTTTTGTCAGGGGCGCCGAGAAAATCGGCAATGGCCTTGGCGAAGAGCCTGTGCCCATGACTTCCCCAGTGAGAATCGTTCGATAAGTAAATATCGGGAATCCCAGCGGCAATCGCCTCGGTGAGGATCTTGTCAGTACGAGGAACTGGGAGAGACGGATCTTTAGCGACTTCAGCAACGAGGTTCACCGTGGCATCTTGTGGGTTCTTGAGATACGGGGCGTAGGACGAGGTTTTGTCAGGAGCAATAAGGAGAACAAATTTGGTGATGCCATTGCTCTCAATGATTTTTTGAAAAACAGAAATTCCGCTGCGGAGGTCGCTGAAGTCCGATTCTTTGAGATCTTTTTTTCGGGATTCGTCGAAGTAGACAAGAAGATCGCGGTCGTTCGGCGAGCTGAATAGACCCGGCTTGGCGAGCGGGACTTCTAGCACTTGGTTGTTGAGGTGGGTTCGGCGTTGGAAGATGGCACCGAGGTGTCCCAGGACGTGATCGGGATCATAGCCGGGCTTTGTTTTTGCAGCTTCCTCATGGGGTGCAACGCCAAGTGGTTTCGCTGTCGCAAAGAGCGGTTCCAGCGCTGTCGGAGAGGCTTTTTTCGGAGGAGGAGTTTCTTTTGAAAAATAGGCCACTCGCTCGTGCAGGTAGCGTTCAACGGATTCAAAGATAAAAAGCTTTGGCGGAAATTTTTTAAAAGCCTCGGATTCCATGATCTCTTGCGGCCAATAGCGGCGTGTATCGATCACAATCATGGAAAGCCCCGTGCGGTTGATAAAATAATTCTGCCAACCGAATCGGCGGCTCTCTTGATCGCAGCTGAAGGAGTCACCAAGGAGAACGACATCGTAATAGCGATTGTAGTCCTTGAGGTCCGTAGTGACGTGGAAGAGGTTTTTGTCAAACGTGGTCTGAGGCGCCCGCCACCCAAAATCATTCTCGGCATAGCCTCCCACGCGGGCAAGGTCTCCATCCACCGGCAGAAGCCACGAAGCGATCGCCCACACGGTGGCCAGAACAGCCAAGAACCAGACACCTGTCAGCCGACTATAGGTAAGGAGGGTCATATTAAAAATCCCGATAGAGGAATGAACTCACGT
>RFZT01000199.1 GCA_009920585.1 bacterium | reverse complement strand
CTGTTGCAACCGAAGCCTCGATCGCCAAGCGCAGGCACCGGTCGCACTCGTCGCTAAGGAAAAGCGTTTCGCCGGCATCCATCGCATTGATGCGGCTGATGTCGCTTCCCGGCGCATAGCGGCTGAGTACCCCCTCAAGCTCCTCGAGTTTTTGAAACGCCTCGGACACGGCGGAGTCCACAAGCGCTCGATCCCCGCCGGGCACGAATAGGCGAAAGGTCGTTTTCATCGCATCCGAGGCATATCTCCACAGCGAGGGATTCTCGAAAAACGGCACTGCCTGGGGCGCTGCGCTCATGGTGCGAGCAACTCCTCGGCTCGGATGTCACGCCTCACAAACACGGTCACCGGAACCTCGTGGCGGAGACCTTGGAAAAAGGCTTCATGGGTCGCGGCGAGGCGTTGGCCGGATTTTTCAGCCATTTCTGGCATTGCGATCACGATGGCGAAGGTTACGAGGTCATCTGGCATCGTTTCGAAATAGCCCGTAGGAATGGTATCGCGCAAATACCAAGGAAGGGGCCAATAGCCATTACCAAGAACAGCCATTCTTCCTTCCTGAAAAGCGGGGGATTTTTTCTTCAGGGCATGGAGCCGATTCCGAAGCCGCTGGATGTCGGAGGAGGTTGGGGAATAAACTAAGGGGTTTCGCGAGTCGTTCGGAAAACGAAAAACGGCCGCGTAGGTCTGTTGGAGTTGGAAAAAAACGACGACTCCCGCCAGCACCAATCCACGCCAGGGTTTCATCGTCGTCGCACCCACGCCCGCGAGCAAGCAGACCTGCATCCAAGGAATCATCATCAGCCATGGGGTCTTGTAGGAGATCGCCGAATACACAACGAACTGGATCCCTGTTGAAACAGCCAGCAATCGCAGAAAAGGATTTGCGTTGCGCCAAGCAGCCCATGTTCCTGCCAAAGCCAGCAACGCCACTCCCGCCTCGCTCCACCATTGGGGGGCGCGGTGTTTCGGAGCGATCAACAACTCCCAATAATAAAGCGCCGGTTTGACGTGGCCGGGATCGGTCGCGTAGCCCGCATAGGTTGAAAAAAAGGAGAGCGGATTTCCATAGGCCGCGAGCAAGACCGCGAGGAATGCCACCAACGAGAAAGCCGCGGCAATCCCAAGCTGGCGCCTGCTTTTCTGTGTTCCCGACACGAGAAGTCCGATCAACCACGAACAGGCCACGATGGCGAACGTTTCCTTCGTCGCCGCCATTAACCCGAGGGCAAGACCTCCGCAAACTGCGGCGAGCCGCGTTGGCGAAGTCATCCACCAACCGAGGCAAGCCAGTGCCGACGCCGTGAAAAGCGCCAGCAGTGGCTCATGGATGAAAACCCGCGAATAAAAGCAGAGGAGGGGAGAGGTCGCTAAAAGCAGGGCTCCCAGAAGTGCGCCAATTTCTCCCAGCCAGCGGCGCAGGAAGAGAGGCAGCAGGATGATCAGCGAGCCGCACAGTGCCGCGACTCCACGCAGCGTCAGGATATCCAGATTCTCAAAAGATTTTTCTCCAGCCAACCGCCCGCTCCAAGAGGCGAGCCAGGAGAGAGATGGTCCGTGATAATGCGCGGGATCGAAAGAATATCCTCGGCCCTCTAGGCGCCCAGCGGTGATTTTCGCCCCGACCGCCTCGTCCGCGTGCAATGGGGCGCTCGACAAATCCAAAAACCTCAAGCCCACCCCGAGAAGAAAAACGGGAATCCAAATGAAGCGGACAGTCGCGAGCGTCACTTCGATAGCCTGTTGCTGGTCGTGGCAATAGTCAAGAGGGTCTCGGTCTTCTGCCCTGCGTGCATGTCGATCCCGGCGGTCCCCGCCGCTCCCCCCATCGATCGCAAATCCGCTACGCGTTGGGTATTTTAAATCGGGAAAATAATCCCATGCATGCAATTCCTGGCCGCTGACCATGACAAAAAATGATAACAATATGACAAAAAACGAGAAGACGTTCGGTTAAATTAGTGGCTTAATTGATTTCAATTCATGTTGCAGTTCCTCCTTATTCCTCTTCTCTGCGTTTCCACGTTGATGGTCGCCGCAGACATCCATGTCTCGCCGTCTGGAAACGACGAGAACGATGGTTCTGCAGGCAGTCCGTTGAAAACAATCCAAGCCGCTGCGAACAAGGCCCAGCCTGGCGATATAGTCACTGTGCACGCGGGCATCTACCGCGAGGAGATCAATCCGCCACGCGGTGGGGACGAGGGCAAGCCCATCGTCTTTCAGGCGGCTCCCGGGGAAAAAGTCGTGGTCAAGGGATCGGAGATCGCCACCGGTTGGAAAAAGCTTGAAGGCGAGGCCTGGGAGCTGACCTTGCCAAATTCGTTTTTTGGAAAATTCAATCCCTACAGCGACCTCATCAAGGGTGATTGGTATGAGGCGCGGCAGAAATTCCACACGGGTGCTGTGTATTTGAATGGCCACTGGCTGAAGGAGGCCGCGGTGAAATCGATCGTGACCGGCAAAGACAAGGCGGACCAAGGCCCGAAGGAGTTGATGAATATCCTCTCCCTGCAGGTACTGGGTCAGAAGCCTGTGATGGCGGTGAAGCGCTCGAAACAGAAAAGCGATGCCGCCGTGGTCGATGTGCCCGGTGGTCAGCCCTGCCTCGGTCGGTTGAAGGATGGCGATTCGCTGGAGTTTGACGCAGTGGATTTCGGCGAGAACCCCAAGAGGCTGTTCTTGAAAGCTGGATCGCCGAACAGTGGCGGGATTGTGGAAGTCCGCGAGGGGGCTGTGGACGGGCGCTTGGTGTGCAAAATGGAGGTTGGGATCACGGCCGAGTGGACCCATTTCCAAAACTTTAGAGCACTGATCAATACGCCGCTCTCGGGACCGCAAAAAATCGTCTTGGTCTTCAAGGCTTATCCGCAAAAGCCCGAGAAGGAAGGCGCGCCGGGTTTTTGGTTCGCCGAGGTGGATGAGAAAAACACAACCATCATGGCCCAGTTCAAGGGCGTGGATCCGAACAAGGAACCTGTTGAAATCAATGTGCGGCAGGCGGTGTTTTATCCACGGCAGACCGGGCGGAATTACATCACCGTACGCGGCTTCACGCTCGAGCAGGCTGCCACTCCTTGGTCACCGCCGACCGCCGAGCAGATCGGCCTCATTGGCACAAACTGGTCCAAGGGTTGGATCATCGAAAACAACACGATCCAATACTCCACCTGCACCGGCATCACGCTCGGAAAGCACGGCGACGAATTCGACAACACCAAGGACTTTCGGCGCGCCATTCCCATCGCCGTGGAGAAGTTCGGTTGGAATCGCGAGAATATTGGCCACCACTTGATCCGGAACAACCACATCCAGCATTGCGGGCAGGCGGGCATCGTCGGAAGCCTAGGGAGCGCGTTCTCGGAGATTCGCGGCAATGAAATCCACGAGATCCGGCAAAACCACGAATACGGTGGCTGTGAAACAGCCGGGATCAAGCTGCACGGCGCCGTGGACACCCTGATCGCCGATAACCATGTTTACCGCTGCGAGCACTGGGGCGGCATCTGGATTGACTGGATGGGCCAAGGCTTGCGTATCACCGGAAACCTCCTTCACGACAACAGCCAGGACCTCATGTTCGAGGTCAACCTTGGCCCGCATGTCGTAGACAACAACCTGATGCTTTCCAAATCGCGAGTCACCGAGGCCAGTTCCGGCGGCGCGTATGTGAACAACCTCTGGACCGACTCCATCACGATCTGGGCGGACATCGCGGGGCGCACCACGCCGTTCTTCAAGCCTCACAGCCTCGATATCATCGCCAACGCGACCCCGAATCAGAATGACGACCATTTTTACAACAACCTTTTCGTGGGACCGAAGGGCCTCTCCGCCTACGACGAATTCAAATTGAAAATCAAGGCGGTCGGGAACGTTTACCTAAAAGGCGCACGGCCCTCTGTTGATCCGACCTGGATGGCCGAGCCCAAGCGCCCAGTGGTGAACTCCGCCCTGCTCGGCAAGGCCTCCGTCTCCGGGGCCCCCTTCGCGAACCGCGATGGCTCGCCCTTGTTCCTCGACACCGATTACTTCGGCAACAAACGCTCTGGCGACAACCCCGCACCGGGGCCTCTCGTCTGGGACGGAAAACCCACCATCCGGGCCAAAGTCTGGCCTAAAAATTAAAGCAGCGATTTTCTGTCCAACAAATGCTCACCAAAACCCCTCTCTCTCAATGGCAAAACCGCTTCCCTATGGCTTTTCAAACAATGCGAAGGAATTTATGGATGGAATTCCAACGAATCCTATGACAAAAAACGATCAGTTTTTGTCATAAAATGGGAACAAAATAGGAGAGTGTTTATTCAGACTATCGATAAGATTCTCATCAACCTTTAAGCGCCTGTGGCAAAGGAAACCTCCCTAAGACCTGCATCGAATAACGTGACCTAATTTAAAAAACGAGACTCTCCAGTGTTGAATAATTGCCTCAATTATCAGCCCCCAAACTCACCCAAACCCTCAATAACATCCTAACTCCATGACACCCCTCATCCTTGCAGTCGCAGCCGTTACAGACGCCACTTTCGCTGAGTTTGACGAGCGCGTGGCTTGGCCTCACTATCGTCACCAGCTTGAGCTCACGGATCTGGTGCAGTTTTTAACGTTAAAATAAT
>RFZT01000198.1 GCA_009920585.1 bacterium | reverse complement strand
AGGAGGGGGAACCCCAACTCGTCACGGACATTTTAGAAATCCACGGCAACCTCTCGCCCCAAGACCGACTCGAAAATCTGCACGATGCGCAAGAAATCCGAGAGCGCGCCCAGTCGATGTTCGATCTCGGGCTCCTCGACCTCCGGGCCAAGGCGAAGATTGAAACCGTTTACTGGCAGATTGCCGCCGCGATCGTGGAGCTTTTCCGCGATGCCGAACACATCCCAGAGGAGGTTCGCGAAATCGAAATCGCCCTCGGCGACCAATACCTCTGCAACTTCTCGGTTTTCCAATCGCTCCTCGACCATTGGGCGCTCGGACAGCTTTTCCCCGTGATGCCGATCCACCGCCTCAACGAACGCCCCGACCGCAACGCAACCCTGGTGGACATCACCTGCGATTCCGACGGCAAGGTTGCAAAATTCATCGACCTTCAGGATGTGAAGGAAACCCTTCCGCTCCACCGCTGGCACCCCGGCGAACCTTATTACATCGGGTTCTTCCTAGCTGGAGCTTACCAAGACATCATGGGCGATCTCCACAACCTCTTCGGTCGCGTCAACGAGATGCACATCTATCTCGATGAGGACGAGGATTCTGGCTACTACGTCGAAGAGATCCTCCCCGGCAGCACGATCGGCCAGGTCCTCACTCTCACGCAGTGGGACGTCAAGGAATTAGCCCGACAGATGAAGGCGCAAACCGACGCCGCCATCAAATCCGATCGCCTCAAACCCAACGAGGCCATGCGCCTCCTGGACGATTACGAAAAGAGCCTCACACTCTACACCTACCTGAATTTCGACGATCAGCACAACGCGCAGAAGTAGAGTGTCCTATAGGGTTCCCTATGGGAAAAATCTAGCTGAAGCAATCCGACAGTTGACTCTTGTTACAAAAAGTTGACGCAACCTCGCTCGAAGGTTACATGGCCACATATCAAAAACCCTTCGGTATAAAAGACCGGTTTTCTTTTATGAAAAGCCTGCGCTTGTTTATCGACTATTTCACGTGCTTTGCCTCGATGGTCTCATGAGTCAAGCACCAAGATAAGCTAAGCATTACCGCCAAAAGCACGCTAACCCTAAGATAAAGCGGTATCACGCTGCAGTCATACTCTTGGTTTTATTTGCCGAAATGGATTGTAAAGGCGAAGGAGGATTGTTTACCTCGATGTCCCGTTTATACCCCTGAACTTTTCAACTCAGACCCAAATTCTATGACAAAAAAATTGGCCTTCGCATTTTGGGTTCGTTTTTCCCAAGATGGCAGTCAGATTTTAGTGGAGGCGCCGGGTGTTTCCAAAATGCAGGGAGCCACGCACGCCGTCTTCTCGATGGACGGAAAATACAACTACGTGATCAGCAAAGATTCTCTGGTGGATCCGATCAAGCAGTCCACGGCCAGCACTCCCTTCGGCGAAGCGGTGGTAAGCACGGCCACCTATGGAGTGAAGGGTTCGCCCTTCCAATACACAGTCACGCTCAAGCGTCTAAAGAAGATCCACGCCTTCACGCTGCAAGGCGTCTTCCATAATCGCAGTGACAAAAACGTGAAGCTCGAAGCGTTTGATCTGTTGGATACCTTGAAGTCTGCGGGAGGAGCGTTCGCTGTCGAGAACGCATCCGATTGGCTTGTAACCCCGCTCATGCAAGACGACGAGGCAGAAGATCTGTCGAAAATGAAAAAAACCTTCCGTGATGCGGTGATTGTTTACCATGCGAACGGGCAAGGTTTCCTAGTCGGTCCTGTCGGGCCCGCCGAGGCCTACACGAGTGTGGAATTTGCCAATGGGGAGTTTAACAGCCGCTCCGAAATGGAAGGCGTGCTTGTTCGCGCTGGCGAAAGTCGCCGAAGCGAAGAGGTCGTTTATTGCTTCGAGCCGTCCCGGACCGCAACGGATATTTGGACCCGCTGGGTGGCGATCACTCACAAAGCTCGTACAAAAAGAGGCCCCGTTTACGGATGGTGCAGCTGGTATGACCGGACCACAAAAATCGACGAAGCCCACATCCTCAATGTCGCGGACATCCTAGCCAAAAACCCCAATGTGTTCGGCAAGGGCATCCTTCAAATCGACGACGGCTACCAGAAAATGGATGGCGACTGGAGCGCGAACGCAAAGTTCCCAAGCGGCTTGGCTGCAGTCACAAAGAAAATCCGCAATGTCGGTTGGATTCCCGGCGTGTGGTTCGCTCCACTCATGATGAACCCCGAGCATCCGTGGATGAAAGCGCATCCGGATGCGATCCAAACTAATGCGCTCGGTATTAAGAATTTCATGAACGCGAATTGGTTTCACCCCGATGGAGCCAACTGGCTCGTACCTGACCATCCCGAGTCGAAGAAATTCCTTGCGAAAATCATCAGTGACGCCCACGAGAACGGGTTCGGCTATATCAAGATCGATTTCAACGGTATCGGAAGCAAGTTCTACGATCCCACCAAGACGAGCCTGCAAATCTTCCGCGAGCTCTACACGCTCTACCGGAAGGCCGCTGGAGACAAAATGTATATCCTCTCCTGCCTCGGACAACCTACGCGCGGCGTCTCGCATCCTGCCCACTTTGAGAAATGCTTGAAGTCGGTCCTCCGCTTCCAAATCTACGATAATGTGTGGTGGCAGAATGATCCCGATGTTTCCTATCTCTCACCCAAACTTGCGAGTCGCGTAGTGGGTTACACACCCGAAGGGGAAGGAATGTGGAGAACATGGCATGCTATCAACACACTGGTCGGTGGTACTGCTATGAACAGCGAGCCTCTCCAGGCGGAAGATTGCCGTGCGTTCTGGCGTCAAGCCGAGGTCATGCGACCCTCGAGCGCAGAGCCAGCCAGACTGCTCACCCTCGGCCGCTCACCTCAAAACACGATTTTCGGATTCGCCGCAGCACGCCCCTATGGCGACTTTGCGGTTTACAATCTCTACAACGACAGCCTAGGCACGAAATCGCTCCCGCTAAACTTCAAGGATGCAGGTCTTCCAGCAGGCGTGAATTGCGCGGTCTTCGACTACTGGCAAAACAAGGTCATTGGCTACGCAAAGGATTCGTATTCCACTGCGCCGCTGCCGTATCACTCCTCTGCGCTATTGCGCTTCACGCCATTGACGGGGGATGCCCCATTGCTTGTGGGCTCCAATCTCCATCTCTCCATTGGAGCAACGGAGGTCCGCGATATCCGCGTCAAGGCCGATGCGCTGGAGATCAAACTCACCGATGCCGGAGCGCAGGATGGCACTCTCACCTTCTTTAGCAAAAAACCGCTGGAAGCCAAGGGGGCCAAAAATTGCAAAATCGTTTCGGTCGAATCCGCTGGAGAAAATCTCTGGAAGGTCAACTTGAGCGGCCGCCAATGGGGCAAGTCTCAGTCGGTCTCGCTGGTGATTAAGTAATCCCGATCCGAACATATTTTTTCCAATGAGCAGCGTTTCACTCACCAACGAATACCTCCAGGTGCTCGTCTGCGCAGGCGGACTCGCGTTTTCCCCGGCTGGCTCCCAGAGCGGGCCAGCAACCATCCGGCTCGAACTGCCAGGGACCATGCGCGGCGAGGCCACGATCGTCGAGTGTGCCGATGAACGCCGAGGCAAGGGACGGCGCTTGGTCCTCCAGCACGGCGACCGCGTCACCACGGCCACGATTCATGATCGGGATCCGTTTGTTTATCTGGAAAGCCATGTGAAGAACGCGAGCGCAGAGCCGGTCGTGTTCGACCAAATCCGTGTTGCCGACCTCATTTTTGAATCCCCCGAAGGTGCAGACGCCTCGAAGTGGAGCACGCTCGGATCGGGAGGTATGAAACCCGCAGGCACCCCGGAAAACAGCTTCGCTTACTATGCCGTGGCGGATTTGGCTTCGCGAAACGGAGCTGTCTGCGCCTGGCTCACTCAGCAGCGCGGATTAGGCACGATGCTCCCAGTCTTTAAGGACGGGCAACTCCGCGTTGGCGCGGAACTGGAATTCGGCAACCTGCGCATCCAGCCCAACCAAGCCCGCGAGACAGACACGCTGGTCATTGGATTTTTCTCCGACGTGCGTCTCGGACTAGAGAGATTTGCGGATGAGGTGGCGCAAACCTACGACATCCACTTGAAGCCGAAGCCCGATGTCTTTTGCACATGGTATGCCCGCCGCCATTCTGCCGACGGAGCCCTCACCGAAGACGCTCTCGCGGTGAATGCCGCCTTTGCCAAGGCTCACCTCCAGCCATTCGGCTTGAATGTGTTTCAGATTGATGACCACTGGCAGGCCGACAGCCACAGCAAGTCCACTGTCGATGAGAACTTGGATAAGGGTCCGATCAAAATCTTCAAAGAAACGAATACGAACTACCCGAGCGGAATGCCACTCGCGGCCGAAAAACTCCGGCGTGATGGCTTTGTTCCAGGCATCTGGTACATGCCATTTGCCGCTGAAAGCAAGGGCGCGGCGACCGATTTCCCACCGGAAATTTTTGCTAAGGATCCTCAAACCGGAAAACCCGTTTCGAACACCCGCTGGTCGGGAGCCACGATCGACTCGACCTCGCCGGATGGGGAGGCTTTTTTACGCGACCGATTCCAGCGCATCCAAAAATGGGGCTACTCGTATATCAAGGTCGATGGACTGCACCTCGGCGCTCCAAGCCACAATATCTACGT
>RFZT01000197.1 GCA_009920585.1 bacterium | reverse complement strand
CCCCGGGCAGGATTCGCCCTGCGATGCCGTCGAGAAATTGCTAGAAGCGCAAAGTAAGGGTTCGACCGCCCTTAAGCTAGAAACGCCTATTTCAGAATGGGGCAGGGCCGCAGCCACGCCTGATGGTGACAAAACCACGCCGATCGTTGTCATCGAGCATGGTGACTCGACATTCGTGCAAACGCGCTGGTTCTTCGAGGCAGAGAAAAAAATCGCAACCTCCCTATCCAGATTGAATTGCGATTCTGCCATAGCCTGTCAGCCAGAAAATCTCGCCATCCATTTTAACGAGGAAGGCCGCCAGCGCGATGCTGCCGCTATGGCCCTTGCAAAACGCCTCACCGTCATCACCGGCGGTCCCGGCACGGGAAAAACCTACACGCTCGCCCGCATCCTCGCGCTCCTCATCGATGGTGGGATTGATCCCAAATTCATCCAACTCACCGCCCCCACAGGCAAGGCCGCGGATCGCATGAAGGAAGCAGTGAATGAAGCCTGCAAGGGCCTTGAAGAAGGTTTGCGAGCCAATCTCGAGGCCGCCTCCAGCACGAGCAAAACAATCCATTCCCTGCTTCGCCACAATCCGGGTAAAAACAGTTGCACCTACAACGCCGGACATCGACTGCCCTGCAAGGTTCTCATCGTGGACGAGTGCTCCATGGTCGATACACTGCTCTGGCAGGCCCTTCTGGAGGCCCTGTCGGACGATGCCCGTCTCATCCTTCTTGGCGATCCCAACCAGCTCGAAAGCGTCGGGCGCGGCAATGTCTTCTCCGAAATCGCCGCGTCGGAAGCCTTGAAGCCCGCCCGTATCCACCTCACCGTGTCCCGCCGCTTTGCCGACCGCCCGGCCATAGCCCAACTCGCCCTCGCCATCGAAGATCGCAAGGACGGAGACGCCATTGATTTACTTTCGAGAAATCAACAGCACGCTTGCCCAGATGGTCTTTTTTGGAACGACTCGACTGGCATTTCGCAGATTCTCAAAAACCTCCCGCCCGCCGTGCTGGTGGCCATCCAGGGCGTAGCCTTCGCTCCGACTCCTGAGGCGGCACTGGAAGCTTTGAATCAAGTTCGTATCCTCACCTCGCACCGCATTCAGCCCGATGGGAGCGACTCGCTCGGCTCCGAGATTGAAAGAATCCTACTCGAGAATTCAGACGGCCAAAAAATTCTCAACCGTCCGATCATCATCAATCGCAACGACCCCGAGACCGGCTTGCGCAATGGCGAAGTCGGCATTGTTTTCTCTGGTGGAGACGGCCTGAAGGTTTATTTCCACAAGCGCGAAGCGGTGAGCGTCTCTAAGCTCCCTGACCACAGTCCGGCCTGGACCATCACCATCCACCGCTCCCAAGGCAGTGAATACGAGAATGTTGTTGTTCTATTGCCCAAAAAATCTGACAGCCCCCTCGCGACTCGCCAACTCCTCTACACCGCCATCACCCGCTCTAAGAAGAGTCTCTTCGTTTACGGACCCACCGAAGTCATCCAAAAAGCCATATCCCAAAGCGGTCAAAGAACGACACTGCTCGACTTTCATCTTAGAAATACCCATCAAAATGTCATTGAAAAATGCCAAAAGTCGAGTTCATCAAAGCCCACAAAGAACTCATCTTTTGAACGACGATCTTCCACGTGAAGTCATGCAGGCCCGCTTTAACTAAGCGGGATTCACGCCATGAAAGCCAAACCCACGAAGTCAGTGCAGCCGAAAAAATCCAAGCCGCCGACCACTCCCGATCGTCTCCCTGGGAAGCTCTTCGACCGCGTTGCCTCCATTCTCGACGAGGCCCGTTCGAGCGTCGTTCGCGCCGTCAACAGTCGCATGGTTCTCGCCTACTGGCTCATCGGCCGCGAGATCGTGCAGGAATTACAGAAAGGGGAGAAGCGAGCCAACTTTGGCTCGGCTCTTATAAGTAATCTCTCGCAGCGATTAACTTTGCGATACGGGTAAGGCTTCTCAATTTCTGGACTCAAAGATTTTCGCCTTTTTTTTCTGATTTACGCAGACAGAGAGCCTTCAATTCGGCACTCGCTGCGTGCCGAATTGGAAGTGCCAAGCGAAAAAAGCCACACAGCGTGTGGCCAATTCGAAATAACACCCCAAATCCAGCAATCATTGAGCGCGGAATCTTTAACACCCTTCCACCCGTCGCTCTCTTGGTCTCACTACCGCGCCATCATGCGCGTGGAGAAGCCCGAAGCCCGGGATTTTTACGAACAGGAAGCCGTCGCCCAAATCTACAACTGTCTGGGGCGCGCAGGAATCTACGTCCAGGCGCGATCCTTCTTCGCTGGAGATGGTTTCGGCATGGATGTTCAATATCATTCGCTGAATGATTCCGCTTGAAGCGCGTCGGGCGGTTCGATAGGAATTTCTCCCCCCCAAGCCATCTCCTAAAATCCCAGACAAAAAACTCTCATGACAACAATCGACTGGACCATCATCGCCATTTACCTTCTCGCCGTCGTCGGGCTTGGTGTGGCCGCAGGCTTAATCCACCGCAAAGGCGAAACGGGCGGGGAAAGCGAACATTACTTTCTGGCTGGAAACACGCTGGGCTGGCCGGTCATCGGCTTGGCGATGTTCGCCGCGAATATTTCCACAGTCCATCTGGTGAGCTTGGCGGAGGCGGCCTACAAATATGGTCTCGTCTTTGGAAATTTCGAGTGGATGGCCGGATGCACCCTCATCATGCTCTCGCTGTTCTTTGCGCCGCTCTACCTGCGTTCGCGCGTGGCCACACTTCCGGATTTCCTCGAGCGCCGCTTCAATCGCGGCTGCCGCGATGTGCTCTCGGTGGTGTCACTCTTTTCCGCGATCGTGCTCCACATGGGGGTGGCGCTTTACACAGCCGCATGGGTGCTGAGGGGCATCCTCGGCTTGCAGTCCGGGGCGACCATTTTGGGGATAGATGCCCTGCTGCTTTTCATCACAATTCTTGGTCTGCTCACAGGCGCCTACACCATGTATGGCGGTTTGTTGGCCGTAGTTTGGACCGAGAGCGTGCAAACAGTACTCCTCCTCCTTGGAGCTTTGGTGATTGCGGTCGTCGCCTACATCAAGGTGGGCGGATGGCATGAAATGGCCCACACGTTGGCGACAAATCCCCATCCGCTCGCCAAAATCCCCGGTAGTGGCGTGGACTGGGGAACGGGGAATTTCCTCAACATGGTGCGCGATTCGAGCGACCCGTCAAAACTGGCCTGGTATTCGATCCTGCTCGGCTACCCTGTCATCGGCCTCTGGTATTGGTGTTGCGACCAGACGATCGTCCAGCGCGTTTTGGCGGCGAAGGATGAGAAACATGCCCGCCTGGGCCCGCTTTTCTGCGCCTTCCTGAAAATTTGGCCCGTGTTCCTGTTTGTGCTTCCCGGCGTGATGTGTGTGGCGTTGGTGCAGAAGGGGGCATTTGGCGGTGCCGCTCCTGAAACAGCTGCGGACACCTTTTCCTTCCTCATCATGAACCTTCTTCCAGTGGGGCTCAAAGGCTTGGTTGCCGCCGCGATGCTGGCCGCCGCGATGCAAACTTGCTCCGCCGCGCTGAATTCCACAGCCACGCTTGTCGCCTACGACATTTTCAAGCGCTACAAGCCGGACCTTTCCGGCCACTCGCTCGTCCGCATCGGCAAATGGACGACAGTTTTTGGAACATTTCTCGCAATTGCCTCGTCGCCGATCTTTGGCCATTACACCACGATTTTCGAGGGCATGAACAAGCTTATCACTTCTGTGGCGCCGCCAATCACGGCTGTCTTCGTGGTCGGCGTCTTCTGGTCCCGCCCTGGCGGCAAGTCGGCGTTCATCACGCTCGTCACCGGGATGGTTATCGGGGCTGCGATCCTCTTCCTTGATTGGACCGGCATCTATAGCGGCGACTATATGCTCATGGCCTTTTTATTGTGTGTGCTCTGCATCGCCATCATGGCCGCCTGCGCTTACATTTTCCCTGAACCGCTCAAGGAAGAGTCCAAGCCGCTGATTTGGGCAAAATGGTCCGAACCAATCCGCCAAAAATGTGGATCTGGCCTCTCCGACTATCGCTTGATGTCGGGCCTCGTGGTCGTTATTTTCGTGGTTCTTTACATCGTCTTCCGCTGAACCCTCCACTCATGAAAAAGACCAGCCTCCTGCCCATCGCTCTTGGCCTTGCCCTGAGTGCCTGCCAAACCATGCCAAAAACCGAACCCATCCACGGTCCCACCAACCCGACACTCGAAGACGCAGCGAAGGCGAAGGTGAAATACTACAGCTCCATCATCGAACTCCGCCCTGAGAAGGAGAAGGAATACCGCGAACTCCACGCCAATGTCTGGCCGGAAGTCCGCGTTGCCATTGCCAAGGCGAACATTCGAAATTTCAATATTTATGTCACCGAGATCGCGGGGAAGCGTCTTCTTGTGAGCCATTTTGAATACATCGGGACAAACCCCAAGGCGGATTTTGCCTCTATTGGAAACGATCCTACCACCAAAAACAAATGGTGGCCGCTTACCGACGCCTGCCAGATTCGCTTGCCCGGCACCCCTGAGGGCAGTCAATGGCTGGACATGGAAAAGGTCATGCATCTCGACTAACCACTCCCACGAATTCCTTGAACTATGATGGAACTCTTAAGCAAAAAATCATCTTCCTTTCCGGAGGTT
>RFZT01000196.1 GCA_009920585.1 bacterium | reverse complement strand
CGACGAGGACGTCGGCGTTCCGAGCAGGAAGTTTTCTCCGTGTCTTTGTGTCACCGTGAGAGGCTCTCCCCAAGGCGGGCGACCTCGAAGGTGATCTCACCAACACGTCGTGGATCGAGGGAGTCGAAGTGATGTGGCGGACCTCCTTCGCGCTGCGAGGCTACGGCGTGATGTGGTAACTGGCTTGGTTTTTCCTAAAAATCGAGTTCGAGAAAGGCCGCAGGTGTAATTTTTTGCAGTTCTTCTGCGACCTTCTGAACCGACTTTTGGATGCGCGGCCAGGAGGTTGTCTTGAGAACGAGAATGGCAATTTTCCGATGTGTCAGGTTTTGCTGATATCGAAGATTTTGATCTGTCGTTATCAAAACATCATATCCCTCGCGTTCGGCCGATTCGATAAGACTTCCGTTTGTGAGTTGGGACCAGCCATTTTCTGTGGCGGTATCCACAGAGGAGGGATGCAAAAAACGCCGTAACGGAACTGGGACTCCTTGGTCAAAAAGGATTTTCACGCAGCGACGGGTTCTTCGAGGCTTGCGGAGGCATATTCCAAGACGGCTTCGACTTGGCCGCGCCCAACGCCGGGGAACCACTCTAAAAATTCGTCCACAGAGGCTCCGTCTTCCAAGTTTTCAAACAAAGCCCGGACGGGAACTCTCGTTCCCCGAAAAACACAAGAGCCACCGACCTTTTTGGGGCTTTGCTCAACGCTTTTGCACTGGAGCCAAAAGTTCATAGAAACACAATACCGAGGGAGGGATCATCTTCAAACAAAAATCAGCGGTTTTAACCAACGAGCAACAAGGGCGCCGAGTTAATCTCAAGATGTGAGCCCCGCGTCTTTGTCGCTCATATCAGAAAGACTGCGGGCTGCAGCCGCACAGATAAACACCAGCACCGAAAAGGGGTCCCTCGTATTCAAATTTATCATCAATTGTTTACATTTAATGTTTTTATGAACGCTTCCGGACATTGAACAACTCCAGCGCTGTGATCCAAGGCTCGTTCAAATCCATGCCGGTATCCTGATCGGGAGCGATGCGCTTGAATCCTGCATACATCAGACACATGAGTTGGAGGCCTGAGAAAGATTCGCCTGGGTAGGCTGAGAGGGGGTATTTTTTCTCGGGGTTCGCGTAGTCGAGTCCGCTTTCGCCAAGGCGGGCGACCTCGAAGGTTGATCTCTCCAACACGTCGTGGATCCAGGGAGTCGAAGCGCTTGAGGGCATCGAGGAGATGCCAGACGGCGGCGGGGTGTTTTTCTTGGAGGAGTTCGGGATTCGTGGGGCCGCCGCGTTCACGGATTTCCTTTCGGATGGAAGCGAGGAGTTGCTCTGCTCTTTGGAACACGGGATTGCTGCGGGGATCTTCTGGAGTGGCTTCGTGCAGCAAGGAGTCGAGAGCTTCGGCGGCGCCATCGAGGTGGCCTTGATTTTTCAGCAGGAGGGCTTTTCCAAATCGTGGCTCGGGGAAGTGAGGATTGGCCTCAATCGCTGCCTCAAAATGCCGCATAGCGCTGGCCTCGTCTCCGCTCTTGGCAGATGCAGCTCCAAGGCCGTTGAGCGCGTAGGCATCGCCGGGTTTTAGATCAAGCGCCTTGGTGAAAAAGCGGATGGCGGAATCCCAATCTTGCTCGCGGGTGAAAATATTCCCCAGCACGACATAGCTCCAGGCATCATCGGGAGCGAGTCGCAGGGCATCGATGAGCTGATCCTTGGCTGCCGACAAATCGCCAAGTTCGTACTGGAGCATAGCCAAGTCGCGACGCGCTACGGGCAGGGCAGGATTCGCTGCGAGGGCTTGTGTGAAAAGATGGAGGGCCTGTTGGAAATCGCCACTCTTGGCGCTCTGAGCGGCTTATTCGATACGGGCTGTGCCATCGGTGATGGTGACGCGGAGATCTCCAGGTAGAAACGCAAATTGCTTGATGATTTTTTCTCCCAGCTCGGACTCGGAGCAAGCGCCAGAGAGGTCTGCCGGCGAAAGAAAAGCGAGATCAGATAACCTGACTACAACAGCGTTCATTGTTACGAATGTAGCAAACATAGAATTCAAGACGAGGGGGAAATGTGCTGGCCAGAATGTGCATCGCTATCCGAAATCTTGGATAAGAGTTGCATGGTTAAAGGGGAACAAAAGGGAACGGATGAGCTCGGCTATCTCCGACTCAAGCGGATACCTGGTCAGTTGTTTTCTATACGGGCGTTTAGTATTGGCAGGATTAGGTAGGTCCAGATAAGGCAGGTGCAACAATTAAGGTACGTAAAAAAGTAGTACCAAAATAATAAGTGCCCTGCTTTGAGTATGTCATTGATGGGTACTTCTCTCATATTATATGCTCCCTGCGCCGTTAAGGACTTCGTATCTGAGGGTTTTCACTGCTATATCCCACTGGGTTTTGCAGTCGCGGTCCTCATCGTCGTGGAAATCCAGATCCTCATCGAGGACGTGGACATCGATGTCGGGGTTTGTGCTGCTCAGAACGGATACGACGTATCCGCCCTTGACGTGGATGACTATCTGTAGGTTTTCACCTGTGAATTTTTCACTCATATTAGGGTTTGGTTTGTTCTGTTGCGCTGCGAGAGAGGTTGGAAGTTGTTCGATGATTTTTTGAGCTATGGCTTCTGTCCTCATGGGAAAAGCCATATTGCCGTGTTGATGGACTGCCAAAATTACCGCAAAAAACTCTATGTCTCGGAACGGTGGTGCCTGTAGGGGCCGAGCGGGCTCATCGTCCTCTTGCGATCCTGCGGGCGTTGTAGGCTGGGAGCCCTGCCTTCTCAAAACGCTCTTGCGCTCGGGCAATGTCGTAGGGGACGCGGCGGTGGATGAGGAGGCGTTTCTCGTAATCGTAGAGCGCATAACAGGCACGGTGATCGTCGTCGCGGGGCTGGCCGACGCTGCCAACATTGACCGTGTAGCGTTTCTTGGCATCGAGCTGGATGGGCTTCGTGTCTGGCTTGAGGCAACGACGGGTGTGCTCGTCTTCTTCCCAGATCGCGGGGACGTGCGAGTGGCCGTTGAAGCTGATGAACGTGGATTGCGCGGCAAAGTGGGATTCGGCGTCCGCGTCGTCGTGGATGTAGTGGAACTCCGGGGGTTCGTGGAGGGAAGCGTGGGAGAGCGTAATGGGGTCGACATGAGCTGTGAGGGGTTGATTGCGGAGCCAGGTTTTCTGGGCTTTGGTGAGTTGTTCGTTGGCGAGTTGGAGGGGTTGCCGGATCGAGATGTCCCAATCCGTTTTTAAGATTTTTTTCGGCAGGAAGGACATGGCTTCATGGTTGCCAATCACGGTGACAGCACAGGTATCCATGACTCTCTGAACACAGGAAGCAGGTTCCGGGCCATACCCGACTATGTCGCCGAGGCACAGGGTGCCTCGAACTGGGAAGGTCTCGATGTCGGCAAGTACGGCATCGAGTGCGTCTATATTCGCGTGGATGTCACTGATGATGGCGAAGAAGGAGTCTTTGGATTTAGGCATGGGATTGTTTGTTGGGATTGTTTGTTGGGATTGTTTGTTGGGATTGTTTGTTGGGATTTACCACGGAGGACACGGAGGACACGGAGGCGGAGAAAAAGGAAAAAAAATTAATGTTTCTGGATGATCGGGAATGCGCTCGTTTCCATTTGTCTCCTCTGTGTTCTTTGTGTCCTCGGTGGTTAAATTTTTTGGTTGGTTGGGGGTTCGTTTTTGAAGAGGCCTTTTTGGCGGAATAGGGCGATCGTGCGTTCCTTGCAGTGCTCCCATTCTTCGTCGGAGCGTTTGCTCGTAAGGCCGACGAGAATCCTGTTGGCGAGTTTTTCGGCTGCTTCGGCACTACGTGTCACGGGATCTTCGGAGATTGGAGTGTCCTTTTCGGAGCTCATGGTTCCACCTCCTCGATTTCTTCTGGCTGGGCCCAAGCCTCGAAAACCTTTTCGAAGTGGGTGTCGAGTTGTGAATAGATGTCTGAGGTGATGCGTGTGAAGTGGCGCAGGCTCTCGCGTTCGGCGAATTCGGCGTTCATCTCATTGTAGCCTGTGGCGAGATTGCCGAATAAACCCTTGAGTCTGCCCTCTTCGAACTGGCGCACCAACTCGCCCAGAGAGAGGGGGAACCGAGACTCGGTGATAGGCAGCGTGAACTGTCCCTCGTATTCATCCTCGATGCGGTAGGAGATGCCAGATGGCCTTGGACAGGCTCGAAGGCTGATCACATCGCTCGTCGTAGATTGCAGCCAGATGCGGGCGATCTCCACCTCGCCGGGTAGGTAGCCTGGAAGATACTCGCCGCCCATGAACGAGGGGTGGATGCGCCCAAGACTGCGCCGTTCTTCCGTGCCTAGTTCATCCTGAAGCAGCGTTGCATTCAATTTTTCCAGATGCCCGGCATTCCAATAATCGATCAACATCTGGCGACGCTTCTCGCCTTTGACATTCTTAAGGATGGCCTTCAGCGGGTCCGAATCATCCCAATAAGATTTTGGCCTGAATCTGTAGCGGATTCCTCTGAACTTTTTCATAGACCGCCTCCCTTCAACGCGCGACGCAGGATTTGATCGCGCAGTTTGCGGGCCTGCTCGACGCTCGGGGTGCCGAGGCTCAGTCGCACCCGGCGCTTGGTGTAGTCCGCCAGGTGGACGGTGTAGTGGCACCACCAGGTGCCG
>RFZT01000195.1 GCA_009920585.1 bacterium | reverse complement strand
GCGGAGGTTAGTTTCTGCGAGAATCGTCCCCAGGCACCGGCACCAATGAAGGGCCCAGCGAAGTCTTTCGCTCCGATTTTTGGTTCAAAGCGCAACAGGCCTTGTGCGGCATGGCAATGGAAGCCGGTGGCGGCGATGAACACGCCGTAGCTGGCCATGGCACGGGCGTAGTGGTCGGAACACTCGATCTCGTTGTAGGGATTGCGGCGGGAGGCATCATAACGATCATGCACGGCGCGACAAACGGTGAGTCCCTGGGTAAGCATCGGATCATTTTCATCCTTGGCCATGGATACCATGAGCGCGGCAGCAGAGTACTCGAAGCCGCTCATGCATTCCTGAAAATATACAAACTGCCAGGCTTTTTTGCAGGCTTCCGGCAATCCGCCGTGCGGCCAGGTGGCCATGACGAGGCCGCCTTCCCCTGCCAGCGCGTAAGTACGACCTGCGTAAGGCTTTGTTTGCTCTCGATAGACGCCCATATCCGGGACAAAGTTATATTTATACAAGTTGTCCATCGCCTCTCGCAGTTGCTGCTTGTTACCGATAGATGGCAGTCCGACTTGGGCGAGCCAGAAATCGCCGAGGCACATGTCGATGTGGCAGCCCGGACCGACATGAACAGGCAGCAATTCCCGCTCGGTGCATTTGGCTTTGTAATAGCCGGCTTTAGCATCGAAATACCCAGCGTAGGCGCTACTTCCTTTGGCAATGATCGCGCGCCAGCGTGCGGCGGCGGACGTATCCCCCACTTCATCTGCCATGGCGGCGGCGGCGGTTAATCCGGCGAGATACATGCCGACGATCCACGGGATTTCTCCGCCCCACTTGGCATCAAGAGTATTTTCAAAGCGGCGGGTGAAGATGCCGTCGTTGCCGCCGGGTTTGCCCTCGGCTTCGGACTTTACGAGGAACTCGGTGGCTTTGAGGATGTGTTGCCAGTTGCGTTTGAGAAATTCTCCGGTGGTGTCTGATAGATACTCGCGGTAGCAGCGGAGGAGAATCCCAGCCTGGCCATCGATGCAGGGGTGGTCGGCTCCAGAGTAGGTGCCACGGTAGCGTATGAGACCGCTGGGCATCATCACATCCGGCGTGAAGTCGGTGTGCTCGCGCAAGTCGATTTCCAGCTGGGGAAAAAGGCGGCCAGCGCTCTGAGCGTAATGCCAGACATGAGTGCAAGTGCCCGGGCAACAACCGGTGCCTTCCCAACCCCAGACGCGGCCCTCGGTCAGGCGGTAAGTGACATTGGTGGTCAGGGTGGAAATGGTCCAAAGCGCGCGTTCCAGCAGCCAGTGAGGCAAAGTGCCGCGCGACTCGCCCGATTCACTGCCATACCAAGTATCGCGGAAGGAGTGGGTGAGACCGGAAAGACGCGGCAATTCCTTGGCGGTATAAGTGAGGACGGCCGCCGCATCAGCGAAACGCTCGGCAATCCAGCGCCGCGGATCGGGTAGTTTGTCCATGGCGGGATGCAACTTGGGGAAATGCCAAGCGATGAGCACGGTGGTTTTGACTTCGCCTTTGGCCGGGATTACCAGAGGAGCGCGCACGGCCATTTCCTGGGCTTGGGAAAGCGGGGTTTCCGCTTTGTCGCCGGCCTTGCCGCGTGCCGCCTGCGCCGTCGCACCTGCTGCGAGGATGGCGAGCGCCATGGATCCATTATCACGCAGGTCTTCGAGCGGCTGGGCTGGCCCCTCGATGTCAGTCAGTATCAGGCGGTCGATACCGATACTGCCCCAGGCCCCGGCGGCCTTGTCCACCAAACGCAGGCGCAGTTCCTTGTCCTGCCATGGAGTTAGGTCGATGCTGTATTGCGAGAAATCATTGGAATTGGTGCCGGTGACCGAGTGGACGACCTGATCACCAAGCAGGATTTCCACGGCAAGTGCCGCTGGGCGATTTCCACCCACCAGAAGGAATCCGAGGTAGCGCCGTTCCGCCTTGAAGGGCGGGCTGGTGAGGGTGCCGGTTAGATTATCCGGATTGCCCTGGCTCGCGAGGCGGATGTTGTGGGAGTGGGCATAGGCTTTGCCTTGGAAGCCCTTGACATTGGGAAGCGTGCCCGCATGCGGGCCGGTTTGGAACGCGTCGCCCTCGGCCACCCAACCGGTTTTTTCCCAAGTGTCGGCCTCGAAATCCGCGAGCGAGATGTCGGGACGCGGGCTGTCGGCAGAAGCGGGCGCTTTCACCTCACCCATGACCATCGCGCCTCCGCCGAGCGGCAGCACGCGTGCGACGCGTCGCAAACCGCCTCTGCTGGTGGTGGGCTGGTAGCGGATAGCGGCATTTTCCAGATAGGCTTCCAGATCGACGTTGAGAGCGCTTTCGCCTGCGTTTTTCAAGGTGATTTCCATCACGGTGACTGGCAGGCTGGAGTTATCATAATCCAGCGGGATGAATGGCGAATAGGTCTCCATCACGACGGAGATAGCGCTGGCTGGGTCGTTGAGTTTGATCTGGCCGATGGGGTATTGGCCGGTGAATTCCACCTGCGGGAAGCCGGTGTGGTCGAGACGCTTGGTCTGTCCGTCCACATGCAAGACCAGGCCGTGACTGACATTCCACGGGGACTCCATTTTCGATGGCTTCAAATAGTTGGCTCCATTGCGGGGTTCAATGCCGGGCACCGTGCTGGGCACTGCGCCTTCGTGAGGCACATTGAAGAGATCCCAACCCCAAAGGCGACCGTCGCCACCCAGATACACTGTGCCGGTGCCGATACCGGCCACGGGCATGCCGATGTGTTGGAGTGCGGCCCAATCGGTCCAAGACGAAGGCTTGCCTCGGGCGGTAAGCGAGGCCAACCAAGCAGCGCTGAGTTTTTTATCGAGCGGGACCTGGTGCCTGGAGTCCAAGCCGAGACCAGCGTTGGCGTCGGTCTCAAAAGGGCCGGCGAAAACGCGGGGCAAGAACATGGCGGCCCCACCGATGCCGATAAAGCGGAGGAAATCGCGGCGGTTCGGGGCGCAGCAACCGGAGGATGGTGAGCAGGAGGATGATTCGTTCATGTGTGAATTCCCTTTATCTGGGTGTTTCATTTGGCCGTCTTGGCGAGCGCAGATTGGAATTGGTAGGTGCCGGAGCCGACGGCATACACGGCATACACGGCATACACGGCGTGCAGCGCAGTGAGCGGCATGAGCAACGAAGCGGCAAGAGTGAGGAGGAGTGTTTTTTTCATGGAAATTGCTAAGAATGGATTTGGTACAGATGCGCCAGAGGACTGCCGTGACGACAAGTTTTGCTGTTTTTTTTACTTCGGTTTCGTTGCGGCTTTGAACACATCGCGCACGGCTTCGAGGTAGCCCATGCCGTTTTGGGTGTCGGGCTCGATGTAGCTACCTTCGGTCCACTCGTTCCAGCAGTTGATGTTCATGATGCGCGGGCCATCGGGGTTCGCGAGGAGGCGTTGTTTGGTTAACTCCAGCGCCTCCTTGAACCGTGCCGGTGTGTTGCCGCCGATAGTGTTCATGAACGGATAGCCGAAGTTGCCGTATTCATCCTCCTGCGCGGTTCGCGGGCTCGGGTCCCAGCCCATCGTCACATTGGGAAAATACGGCACGCCGAACTTGTCTTTTGCCCCGTCCCAATACCGGAAATATCCGTCGCGGGCCTGGTTGTAGTCGGTCTGAAGTTGCGGAAGGGAATAATGGTGGATCCACACATACGAGGTCACCGAATCGAATCCGAGGTCCTTAACGAGCTTCACAGGATCGGCGGGCACCTTCTCGGCAGGCAGGATCGGCCGCCCCCACACGACGGCATTGAGGTGCAGCCCCGGCATGCCAGCAGCGACAGCCTTGGCGCGGAATTTATCCAACGCTGCACGCGACGCCTCGACGGAACCGAAGCCCTTCAGCAGCGAGGTCAAATCGTAAAAAGAGAAATACGGTTTGCCGTCGATGCGCCAATACGAGGGATGCGAAAAATAGTCCTTTAAGAGAAGGTCGCTGATTTTTTCGAAACTCTCCGGCGTCACCGTGCCAGGAAACATCAACTTCTGCGAAGTGCCGCGCTTGTAGGGATGGAGGTCGATCCAGTCGTGATTGGCCCACATGAAGGCAAACTTGATCCGGTTGTTATTAGGAGCCTTGAGAAATCCCGAGTCGATCGGCCGCTCGAGAAACGGACCGTCGTTGTAATAATACCAATCAAAAATAAATACATCGACGCCGTGGTCCGCAGCGGCGTCGATCTTTTGGGCCATCACCTTCGGGTCGGACTCATCGCCGTAGCCCCACAGCGGGACTTTCGGTTGTTGGTGACCCGGAAACCTCGGCTTGGCGGCCTTGACCAATTCCCACTCGGACCAATCGGCTCCTTTCATTTTCACATTGCGCGGGTCGCCGGGGTGGTAGTTGCCGAAGTAGTAGCTCGCCACGGTGATTTCCTGATCCGGCGCGGGCTTGTCGGCGGGCTTTTCTTCCGCGAGAGCGGCGTGCAGCGCAGTGAGCGGCATGAGCAACGAAGCGGTAAGGGTGAGGAGTGTTTTTTTCATGGGTTATTTCGTGGTGGAAATCGTCACCGGACCGAGCAGGCCGGATGGCAGCAGCTGCATCTTGGCATTGTAGGGGTTGTCGGTGCTGTAGGTGTAGCGGCCGGTTTTGATTTTTTTCCCACCGAGGAAACCCGGGGGCGCCTGCACTTCGCGCGCATTGGCGTCGGC
>RFZT01000194.1 GCA_009920585.1 bacterium | reverse complement strand
ATCCGAGACAAGTGATGAAAAGTCCGGCTGCGATATGGGCCAGCAGGATCCAGACGCAAAGAGAGAATGATGAGAGCGGGCTTTGGACTACCGTCTGCACGATGTCGTAGTAGCGTTCCGCTTTGAGTGTTTGCAGGATGCCCGACCAACTCCAGTAGGCCGAAACAAAAGGGCGAACGATCGAGCCTAGTAGTTCAGGCAGGGCAAGAACAGCACCGGAGAGAGGCAACTGGAAGCCGACGAGATAAATGGAAACAAGCGAAGCTTGCTCAGGCGACCGCATGAGACTCGATACGGCTAGGCAGATTGAGGACATCGCCGCATTCACCAAGACGAGAAGAAAAAGCTGCGCCTCAAAATTCCCTGGAAAGCCACACACTTGGTGAACAAAAAATCCCATCCACAAGGATTGGGCGAGAATCATGAACCCGAGGAAGGCTGTCTTGCTGGCGACGTAGGAAAGGGGGCTCAGTCCCGAGAGTTTCTCCTTCTCAAAAATGAGGCGCTCGGCGGCAATTTCTCGCCCGGAGTTGTTTGCGCCCATGAGGGTGAGAAGGATGACTTGAAACATGACGATACCCGAGACGAGGCTCCCGACCTTGCTGGATTGGATTAAGAAATCCCGAGCCTCGTTGAGTTGCTGGAGCAGGTTCAGATCGAGGCCCATGCTGAGGTTTTTGACAGCGGGGAGGCCGTTCCAGGCAAAAATAGCCACGAGAAGAGGGAACCCAAAAATGAGACCAACCTGAAGAAGAAGTTGCTGTCGGCTGCGTGAGAAGACCAGCAGACGGCGCGAGAGGAGCGTAACAAACTGGCTTATCGGTCCGGGCAGGGAAGAAGTTTTCTCACCGGATTCGTCTTCGTTTTCCGTTGTGCTAGTTAGTTTTTCAGGGGCTTTTTTTCTGGATCTCTTCGGCTTAGCCGCTTCCTTGAGCGCGCCGCTGTGTTTGATCCAAGAAGCTCCCCACTCTTCGGGGGTACGAAGCTCGAGGCGTGCATAGACCTCATTGGGATGATTCACTCCGAAGTAATGAGCTAGGAACTTGGCCGGCCCGTGGTAGGTCACGATGCCTTGGAAGAGAACGAGGATCGAGTCGTAGAGGTCGATGTGCTCGAGGCTGTGCGTGACCGAGAGAATGAGCCGGTTTTCCTTGCGTGAGAGACCGTGGAGTAGGCGAACAATATCGTCCTCTGAACTCGGGTCGAGGCCGCTGGTCACCTCATCACAGAGGAGGATATCGGGTTTGCTGGTGAGTTCCATTGCCAGCGCGAGGCGGCGGCGCTGACCCCCGGAGAGGATCTTTACGCTGCGAGATTCCAGGTCTAACAAATCCACTTCGGTCAAAATCGCATCCACGGCTGCGGTGAAGTCCGCACAATCGCTTCGGCGAACACGCAAGCGGAGGGCGTAGGTGACACATTCTCGCACGGTGAGTTCCTCATGCGCGATGCTGAATTGGGGGACATAGGCGATCTCACCGGGAGAAAAATCGTCCTCTTCGAGGTTACGATCCTTCCAAAATACCTCGCCCTCCTCCTCGCCCGGAGCGATGCCTGCGATGAGTTTCAGAAGGGTCGTCTTGCCGCATCCCGAGGGTCCGATGATCGCTCCGAAGTGGGCGAGGGGATACTCTGCGCTCACTTCAAAGAGGAGCGGGCGCTCGTTGTCGCTGACTTGGAGCGAGACGTTTTTGATTTCAAGCATGGCCGGATGGGTTTTTTAAAGTGCGGGACCTACGAGTTTTTTTAGCCGCAGCATGCCTCGCCGGATTCGGGCTTTGACTGTTCCAATCGGAGATCGGATGCGCTCGGAGATTTCCTGTTGAGTCATTCCGCCGAAGTAAGACATTTCGATCACCTGACGTTGCTCTTTGTTGAGCTTGATGACAGCTGAGCGGATGATCTGAGATTGCTCTGTGGTCTCAATGGAATCCGCAGGCGCGTGGTAGGTGGAAGGGGTGGCTTGGGCGACTTCATTCTCGACTTCGTCATGCAAGCGCATGCGGCGCTGGATCGAGCGCAGGCGATCGATGGCCTTGTTTCGGGTCATGGTGATCGCCCAAGTGAGTGGCTTCCCGCGTGCGGAGTCAAACATGGGAGACTTTTCCCAAATCATAAACATTACGTCCTGCATCACATCCTCCGCATCCGTTTGTTGATTGAGAACACGGAAGGCGGTGGAGTAAATGAGGGCGGCGTAGCGTCGGTAAAACTCTTCAAAGCTGGCGCGGTCGCCGGTGCCGATCTTTTTGATCAGCTCAATATCTTCTGCAACCTGTTCCTCGCTTTGCACGGTAAAAATGCTAGTGAGGAAACCCGTGAATGGCAAATCTTCCCAGAAACGAATGCAAAGCTACTAGTGGATTCAGGAGGTAGGCGGGGTGAACAGAGGAGAACTAATCCTCTTTGGGGGATTTCAGCTCGAGAGCTTTGACTCGGTTGTAGAGCTTGCGAATATTTTTCAACAACGCGTAGTTCTCTTTATATTCCCGGATTGGCTGGGCGGGAGCACCAAACATGATCGTGTTTGGTGGCACGTTCTTAGCCAATCCCGACATCGCGCCGATCATGACTTGATCGCCGATTTCGATATGACCGCTAAGGCCGACCTTGCCGGCGAGCGTGACATAGTTGCCAAGCCGAGTGCTGCCCGAGATGCCGACTTGAGCGCAGAGGATGCAATGGCGTCCGATGGTCACATTGTGGCCGATCTGAACCAAGTTGTCGATTTTCGTGCCTTCTTGGATCCAAGTGCGTCCGAAACGGGCGCGATCGACGGTCGAATTCGCACCGATCTCGACGTCATCATCGATTTGGACGATCCCAGTTTGGGGTATTTTTTTATGACGCCCCTCGCTGAATTCGTAACCGAATCCCTCGGCACCAATCACGACGCCGTTGTGAAGAGTCACGCGGTCTCCAATGGTGCAACGCTCGCGCACGGAGACGTGGGAATACAGACGGCAGTCGTCGCCAAGGGTGGTTTCCTCGCCGATGAAGCTACCGGCTTCGACGATGCATCTGGCACCTAGTCGGGCGTTCTTTTGAATGACAACGTGCGCGCCGATCGAGCATCCCTCGCCGAGGGTCGCATCCGAGGCTATCACGGCGCTGGGATGAATCCCGGGCGCATGGACGATCGGTGGACGTGCAAAGAGCGGGAGGATCGCGGCGAAGGCCTCGGCTGGATCCTCCACGGCCAGACAGACGGATCCTATTTGCTCGTTGAATGTGGCCGGCACAAGCACTGCGGAAGCGCGGCACTTGCGGAGCGCGGTGAGGTACTTCGGGTTGCCGTAGAAAGAAAGTTCACCGGTGTTGGCATCCGCGAGGGATGCCAATCCGGTGATTTCAATATCCTGCGATTCTGGTGCGAGCTTGGCGTTGATCCGCTCGGCTAGCTCACGGAGTCGCATTATTTCTTAGCTGGTTCGGCGGGTTTTGCTGCGCCTTTGTTCAGCGTGTCGATGATATCCTTGCTGAAGTCCATAGTTTCCTTGGAGTAAACGATCACGGGGATTTGACCGATGCTCATGCCGGATTTATCGAGGACGAGGTCGTATTGCGCTTCTTTGACCTTCACTGTGACGACTTTCATGATGTCATCAACGATGTCTTTGCGCATGCGCATGAATTGCTCTTGGAGTTGGCGCTCGCGTGTGCCACGGAACTCGGCGATTTCACGATCCAGATTGCGGGCCTCCGCGACTTTCTCATCACGAGTTTTAGCGGCTTTTTCTTTGGCGTCTTTGCTGAGCTCAGGCTTCTCGATATCGGCGCTGATTTTATTGATATCGTCCATCGACTTTTTGAGCGTTTCTAGGCGGTCATCGAGTTCTTTTTTGGCGGAAGCACGGGCTTCGTTCAACTTCGACTCGGCATCTTTCGTGCGATAGTACTGAGTGAAGACGTTATTCATATCCAGTGTGCCGACCTTCATTTCCGCTTGGGCGGAGGTGGCAAAGCCGAGTGTGAGGGTGGCCAAAATGGCGGTGGAGAGCAGGGATTTTAGCATGGATGTATTAGTTGGTTGGTTTGGGTGATGAACAATTGAGACAACAGTTGGCCTCAGGTGTTCAAGATTTTGAAGTTATTTCTTAGAATTGGTAACCGATGTTGAATTGGAATTTTCCGGGAGGGCCGTTCCAGCTGTCGTAGATCACAGGGATACCGTAATCCACGCGCACGGGGCCGATCGGAAGATCCAAGCGAAGGCCGATACCGATATCGACATTCGCGCCGGCGGTTCCAAAGTCATAAGTGTCGCTATTCACGAAGCCAGCATCGGTGAAGACGGCGCCACGGACGCGGCTGATGATCGGGAAGGTGAGTTCCATGGTGATGTAGCCGAGCGAGTTACCACCGATCGGGTTGCCGTCAACATCGACAGGTCCGACTTCGCGGAAGTTGAATCCGCGCATATTGTTCGCTCCACCGAGGTAGAGTCGGTCGAAGATCGGGACGCCATTGCCATAGCCGTCGTCTTTTGAAGATTGATTGGATCCCCAACCGTCGGTGAGAGCGAGTTGCCCCTTGAGGAGGAAGATCATGTCCCAAGGGAGCGGGAAGTATTTGGCGGCTTCAAGCGAGATTCCGTAATCCTGCACGTCTCCACCTAAGGGGCCGCCGCCAACGAAGCCTGTCAACTCCAGCAACTCGCCCTTGCGGGTGAGGAAGAGACTATCGCGCGTATCCCAAATGAGGGAACCG
>RFZT01000193.1 GCA_009920585.1 bacterium | reverse complement strand
TTCCCCGCTCAGTTCCATCAAAAATGCTGGCGGACCTTGGGAACTCGGCGTCGCCGAAGCTCACCAAGTGCTCATGCTAAATGGTCTTCGCAACCGCGTGACCCTTCGCACGGATGGGGGTATGCGCTCGGGTGAAGACATCGTTTACGCCGCACTTCTCGGAGCCGAGGAGTTTAACTTCGGTACATCCGCCCTCATTGCCATGGGTTGCGTTTACGTGCGTCAATGTCACCTCAACACCTGCCCCGTGGGTGTGGCTACACTTGATGATCGTCTGCGTGCCAAATTCAAGGGACGCCCAGAAAATGTCGTCACCTTTTTTAATGGTGTCGCTGAAGAAGTTCGCGAGATCATGGCCCGACTCGGCTTCCGCTCTATCGACGAGATGGTCGGTAAGGTCGAGTGCCTGCGCCAGCGTGAGGTTCCAGGTCATCCGAAGGCTAATACACTCGACCTTTCGCCACTGTTGGTGAATGTGGCCAAGGACGATCCTTCTGCCATCCGCCACGCCACCCGGCATCGTAATGACGGACCGGAGGATTCCACGCTGGATGAGACTGTTCTTCAGGACGCCAAGGATGCCATCACGGACGGAAGACCAATTTCGCTTTCCTACGACGTTCATAATACCAACCGCTCGGTGGGCACACAGGTCTCCGGTGAGATCGGCTACCAATGGGGTGAGGAAGGTATTGCCGAAGGTACTGTGGAATTGAAAATCAAGGGCAGCGCCGGTCAGAGTTTGGGTGCTTTCCTTTCGCCTGGTGTTCGGCTCATCCTTACGGGGGAAGCCAACGACTATGTCGGCAAGAGCATGAGCGGAGGCGAGATCATTATTCGTCCACGGGACGATGCCAAATTCGTCGCCCACGATGCCATGATCCTTGGAAATACCGTTATGTATGGCGCCACCGGCGGAAAGTTGTTTGCCAATGGTCGTGCGGGTGAGCGCTTTTGTGTTCGCAATTCCGGCGCCACGGCCGTGGTTGAAGGAGTGGGGGACCACGCCTGCGAATACATGACCAACGGAACGGTTATTATTCTGGGTCGCACGGGTAAAAACTTCGGCGCCGGTATGACCGGTGGTGAGGCTTATGTCCTCGATCTCGAAGATCGTTTTGAAACGCTCTATAACTCGCAGCTCATTTCGATTTCTAGACTTGAGAATGAGAAGGACACCGCCGTTCTCGAAGCTCTCATCAAAAAGCATCTCGAGGTGACCGGCAGCCAACGTGCCAAGGAAATCCTCGATAACCGAACCCATTTCTTTGCGAAATTCTGGAAAGTCAGCCCCAGTGTGCCCACAGCTAAGCCCGTTCCTGAGCCATCTAAGGAACCAGGGGCAACAGGTCCAGTGATCAGCGAAGACGTGATTGCATCTCGATAATCCTGCTTTTCTATCCGGATCGCGCCTTTGTGCGTGGTCCGGAAGTGAAGTTGCGGCCATTTGCAGGGTAGGAATTGTTCGTATTTTAAAAACGATCCTGATTGCGGGAAACTGGGCGGCATTGTATGGGTAAATGCACAATGGCCAAATCGTCTTCTTCTCCGCTTCCTCGTTCGCTAGGCGCCGTACTTTGGGGCATCTCGATTGCTCTTTCTTGGATGTGGGGGCTGGGGCTTTTCTTCTCTGTTCAGTTCACAACGCAGTTTGGTCTCTTCGGACTTCTCACATTTGCCGTTCCGAACTTCCTCGGACTTTTGATTTTCGGTTTGGTAACGCACCATTTGGCTCGCCGGCAGTCTGGTTCAGAGTCTTTGGCTCAGTTTTTTGCAAATTGGTCGAGGCCCTTTCGGTTGGTTTTTTTCCTCTACCAGATTCTGGCCATCACGCTTACGATCTTTGCGTTTATCCGCTATTTTTGGCAACCGCTGGGCTTTGAGCCTTGGCTTCTCTTCATGCCACTGGTGATGTTGGTCATACTAGCCGCGGCGATTCTGTTTGGTGAGGAATTTGACATTAAGAGGATCAAATTCAGCCATGCGGTGCTCTTTCTCCTGCTCTTGCCATCGGTCATCTACCTGATGTTTGTTTCTGCTTCAAAGGGGATCGGCCCCATTTCCTTTCCGAAGTTGCCAACGAATGATTGGAACTACTGGGGTTACGCTGTGCCGATCATGATTGGGTTTCTTGTCGGTCCATGGCTTGATCTTCAGCAATGGCAGCGCGCGATTCAAATGCATCGCGAGAAGGTCTCCATCGCGGCGGGCTACATTATTGGTTCGAGCCTTTTCTTTTTACTGATCCTCTTTCATGGCCTGACCGCTCTCTGGGCGCTCAACTGGGGCGCTGCGGAGTTCATTCGCACAGGGATCACCGGCCACAACTATGGTCAGGAAATCCTGCTCCGCATGTTCTCAGCGACATCGCCTTGGACGTTTTCGGCTTATGCGGTTTTTGTGAGTGTGTGCGTGCTCACGACGTTGGATAGCGGTTACATTGCCCTTAAGTGGTTCTTCCAATCCAATGCGAGTACGAGCAATCACCCGATATTCTCTCTCGTTCCCACTCGCTTGCTCACGTCCCCGATTCCCGCCTTTCTTCTGGCTGGCGTGATCGCCCTCCTTGCCGCAGTTTTGCGCTTTGAGTTGGAATTCTTCATGATTTTCTACGCCACATTTTTTGTGGGGTACTCAATACTCGCGATATTCCGTTGCTTCATCATCAGCCCCGCGAATGCGATTCCGCAGGTGAAGATGTTTTGTATCGGGAGTCTGGCCGTCGTCATTTTCTCGTTCGGTTACTTTCTCCGGTCGCCAGCGTTTCAGATTATTGGCTCTCTGTTGCCTTTGGGTTATGTCATTTGGCTTTTAGTGAAACCCTCATCGGCTGATGAGTTCGTCAGCGACTCGGAGGAATTGGAATCGCCTGCGGCCTCTTCTATTGCGACTCGTCCAGAAAGCGCCGTGAGTGTCGCCAGTCCGGTCACCATGCTCGATCCCGGAGCCGTTCAACACAGTCTGGGGGGACATTTTGAAGGGAAATGGTTTATTCACACACTCGTTGCGACCTACGCAGATACGAATTCGGTCGGGAATGTTTATTTCGGTATGTATGCCATGTGGGTAGGCAAGGCCCGTGAACTTTTCTTCAATCGCGTGATGCCGAAGTTCAACTTGAAGAATACATCGTTCTACATTTTGACCCGTTCCTTCGAACACAAATTTGTGCGTGAAACCCGTGAATTTGAAACGGTACGAGTCAAAATACGCGTGGCAAACTACAATCGAAAATTCGCAACGTTGGAGCATGAAATCTACGACTCGAGCGACTTGCTGCTCGGTAAGGGCAAGCAGACGCTGCTTTTCGTGTCTTCCTCGGATTACAAGATGCTCGATATTCCGCCGGATGTTTATACTGCGTTCATCGCCCACGCTTAATGCTTTGACTGTTCGAGGAACTTCGCAGGTGATGGCCGCCGTGGCGGCAACGCTGGTTCTGTGTCTATCGGGTTGCGAGAAGCCTCCTCCGCCACCTCCACCGCCTACTCCGGTGCCTACCCCAACACCAGTTCCGACGCCGAAGCCCATTCCTGAACTTGTTCGCAAACCCTTGCCGACAGCGACCCTTTTCAGCGGGATCTCGCTTGCTGCCGGTATTGTAGCTGAACCGAGCGAAGAGTTAGCCTCGCGAGATCGCAAGGATCCCGATGCTTATCAGGTCGAAATCACGCTACGGGTGAAGTTGCCGCGCCCGTTGATTTCGGATGAGGACATTCTCCTCTCCGATCCCTCACTGGGAGGGACGTTTGTGAACCTTCCTGAGTTGCTTGCAGGCGCATCGGTGTCACCTTTTTTTAAGCGCTTCTATGAATTAAAGACCGCCGACCTGAAGCGCAATCTGTCGAAACTGGATGCCGTTTTATCGCGTCACAATTTCTATGATTGCGAGACGATTCTGGAGTTGAAAAGCCCGTCCACAGACCGCCACGCCTTGATGATATTGGCTGATATGGATGTGAATACCGATGGCAGTGATGGAGATCGGAACTTCAAGGTCGATGGCTCATCGCCGTTCTTTCTTCCGCAAACCAGTTACCGTTGGCCAAAGCAGACGGACAGAGCGAATCCGTTTCTTGCCGTGGAGGAACAAAAACTCAAGGCCTTCACAGCAGAGTCCAAGCAAGCGAATCTGAAAGCCGCTCGTCTCGAAGAGATCAAAAGTGGCATCGACCTCGCCAAGCGCCGTATTCATGACCTGAAAAAGTGGAGTTTTCTTATCGCTGAGACCGATCCCTTCATCGTCTTGCCTGGGTTCATTATGCGTGATTTCAGCGGTCCATTTGTTCCCAAGATTGGGGATTACGCTCTCGTTATTCACGCCGGCCAAGCCTATCCGGCGATAGTTGGTGATGCCGGTCCTTCTCACAAAATTGGTGAGGCCTCGATGCTCCTCTGTCGGAAGATGAGTGCCAATTCCTCCAATATGGTTCGTGCTGTAAGCGACCTGAAGGTGACCTACCTCGTTTTTCCCAATTCGGCTGATCCAACCCCCGCGCCTCCCGACTTACAAAAATGGAAGACGCGTTGCGAAGTGCTTGTCGCCGAGATGGGGGGGCTCAATGTCGAGGTTCATACTTGGCCGAATCTTGTTCCGCCTTGGCCAACTCCAACACCAAGCGCGACACCAAGCGCGACACCAAGCGCGACACCAAGCGCGACACCAAGCGCGACACCAAGCGCGACACCAAGCGCGACACCAAGCGCGACA
>RFZT01000192.1 GCA_009920585.1 bacterium | reverse complement strand
CTTGGTGGGAAGGATCTCCTCTCGATCCAGGTGGAATTTTTTACACCACGATGATTCATGGCAATATCGACCACCTCGATCGCGTTTATGACGTCTGCGATATTCTCGGGATCAACTACTATTACTCCCAGCATGCCAGTCCCGCCTCCCTTATCGCCGAGGCCTGGCGGCGCGGGCACAACTACTCCATGATGGGGTGGTATATTGATCCGAACGGCCTCTACAAAGAAATCTGCAGAGTCGGCAATCGCTATGGAAAGCCAATGATGGTGACCGAAAATGGCATCGCGACAAGAAATGACGCCAAGCGCGTGAGCTACATCCAGGATCACCTTGCCGCCATCGGACACGCCATCCGCGACGGTTACGATGTGAGGGGTTATTTTAGTTGGTCCCTTGCTGACAATTACGAATGGCACGACGGATACAAGGCCCTTTTCGGTCTCTCAAAAATGAACCCCGAGACTTACGAGAGAGAACTGAAACCCTCTGCTTATTACTACCGTGATACCATCCGTGCGAACGCCAAGGTGTCGGCGGTGGAGACACTCAAACCAACGCCAGCGAAATAAATCATGAAACAGAATTGCGCCATCTACCCCGGCAGCTTTGACCCCGTTCACCGCGGACACGTTGATATTATTACTCGATCAACAAAGATTTTTTCATCCGTGATCGTGGCCGTGGCGGCGAGCAAGTCGAAGGCACCGATGTTCAGTGTGGAGAACCGTATCGCCATGCTTCGCGAAAGTCTGGGCGACAATCCTGCGGTAGAAATCATTTCCTTGGATGGACTGCTTGTCGATTTTGCGCGTCAGCAGAATGTCTTCACAATCATTCGCGGTCTTCGTGCCGTCTCGGATTTTGAATTCGAATTTCAGATGGCTCTCATGAATCGCAAGCTTGAACCAAGGCTCGAAACCATCTTCCTCACATCCAAAGAAGATTACACCTATATCAGTTCCCGTATTATCAAAGAGGTGGCGATCTTGGGGGGAGACGTGAGTCATTTTGTTCCGCCGCCCGCTTTGGAGTCTTTACTTAAGGCCGTTCCCAAATCGTCAAAGTAAATCACCGCTCGCGGGAACTGCGTCAACTTCGGGCAAACTAAAAATGTGAGTCCGCAGTTGCCATGGTCGGCGAAGCTTGCTAGAACCACCCTCACCTTTATGGCATACATCGTCAAACGTCCGCGCCTCAATTTCGCTGAGAGGATTTATTTGCCCACGATTCTGGCTGGTCTGATGATTACGCTAAGGCACATCTTGAGTGGTCTATTCGGCAAGACGCGCGTGACCATGCAATATCCCGAGCAGAAATGGGACGCCCAATTGCCCGAATGGTATCGCGGTGCGCCGACGCTGGTCACCGATGAGTGGGGACGTGACCGCTGCGTGGCTTGCCAATTGTGTGAGTTCATCTGCCCGCCCCGAGCGATCACCATCAAGCCGATGGAAATTCCGGCAGAGGATAAGTGGAGCAAAGTCGAAAAACGCCCAGAGGCATTCGATATTGATATGATCCGTTGCATTTACTGCGGTCTCTGCGAAGAAGTCTGCCCCGAGCAAGCCATCTACCTCCGCAAGGATTATTCGATTACTGGACTTACACGTGAGGAAATGGTGCACGACCTTCCCAAACTTCGTGAACTTGGCGGTGTGAAGACCGGTCTCGTGAACAAGTGGAACGAAAAAAAGTAGAACAAATCTCAACTCGCTGTTAAAAAGCCCGACTTAACATACCCATGCAACTCGTCCTCTTTTGGATTTTCTCGCTGCTGATGCTCCTCTGTGCCATGGGGGTTGTTTTCTTCCGTAATCCGGTTTCCTCGGCCATGAGCTTGGTCTTGTCCTTCATCGCCCTAGCGGCGGTTTTTGTCACTTTGGACGCCTTTTTTATCGCCGTGGTGCAAGTGCTAGTCTATGCGGGCGCCGTGATGGTGCTGTTCCTCTTTATCATCATGTTGCTCGACCTGCGTGAAGAAAAGCGCCGTCGTGTGCGACTATCCGCTTGGCTCGGTGGCGGTTTGGTGGTCGGTGGATTCATTTCTGCCCTTCTGAAAGTCGTGCTTGGGCTCCCAGCACTCTTCGTAACCAAGCCCGTTCTCTCTCACCCTTTGGCGAATGATATTGAGCAGGTGGGATTCAATCTTTTCCGGAATTTCAATCTGCCCTTTCAGATGATCGGCGTCCTGCTTCTTGTAGCGACCGTCGGTGTCGTTCTGCTGAGCAAAAAGGAGTTAAAGTGATGAAAGAAATCGTATTTAATCTTCCGTTTAGGCAGGACAGTCTCGCATTTCTATTCGTATAACCATGCCAACCCTAGCGCACTATTTGATTGTCAGTGGTCTCCTCTTTGCCCTCGGCATGGCGGGGGTATTGCTCCGTCGCAACCTGCTTATTATTTTCATGGGTTTGGAGTTGATGCTCAATGCGGCCAACCTCTCCCTGGTGGCCTTTTCTCGATTTAACCTAGGGCCTGACGGCATGCCGAATTACAACGCCCAAGTCTTCGTGTTTTTCATTATCACCGTGGCCGCGGCCGAGGTGGCGGTGGGACTGGCTATTATCGTCGCGCTTTACCGCGCTAAACAAACCACCCACGTTGAAGATCTCAACACGTTAAAGTTTTGATGAGTACGCAAATCGCGCCCTGGATTATCCTTTTCACCCCGCTGGCAGCCGCCGCCCTCATTCTTTTGTTGGGCCGCTTTTCCAAAAGCCTCAGTGCCGCCTTGGCACTGGCTTCGGCTTTCACGGGATGTGCGCTGAGTTGGTGGCTTTTCACTCAGCCTGATGCCGCGCAGCAACTTTCATTGAACTGGCTGAGTTTGGGGCCGGACTTTACGGTTTCGATCAGCTTCACCATCGACAAGCTCAGTAAAGTCATGCTCTTGGTGGTCACCTCCATCTCGGCGCTGGTTTTCACCTATTCCCTTGGTTACATGAGGGAGGAGGAAGGTTACTCCCGCTTCTTCGGCGGACTGTCCCTCTTTCTTTTCTCCATGCTGGGCATCGTCTTGGCGAGCAACTTTGTGATGATGTTTATGTTTTGGGAGCTTGTGGGTGTGAGTTCCTACATCCTCATCGGTCACTACTACTCGAAAGATTCGGCAGCAGATGCCGGCAAGCAGGCTTTCATTGTCAATCGCATCGGAGATTTTGGATTCATGCTCGGGATTTTGTTATTCTGGTTTGCCACGGGTACCATTGTTTTCCAAGAGATTGTTGAGCAAGTGCCGAACCTCACGATTGCCCCGATTTTTCTGACTGTCGCCTGCGTCCTCGTTTTCATGGGAACAGTTGGTAAGTCAGCTCAGATGCCTCTGCATGTGTGGTTGCCCAACTCGATGGAGGGTCCGACGCCAGTTTCCTCGCTTCTACACGCTGCAACCATGGTGGCGGCTGGTGTTTACATGCTGGCTCGCATCTTTCCGATCCTCGAAGTTGTGCCTGACGCCCGCGAAATTATTGCCTGGGTGGGTGGCATCACCTGCTTTGCGGCGGCTCTGATGGCTACCCAGCAAAGCGACATTAAGCGCATTCTGGCCTATTCCACGATTTCCCAACTGGGTTACATGGTTCTCGGGATTGCGGTGGCTCCGACTTCGGATGTGGCCATGTTCCATCTCTTCACGCATGCATGTTTCAAGTGCCTCTTGTTCCTCTCAGCGGGTTCGGTGATGATTGCGATGCATCACGAGGTGGAGATGTGGCACATGGGTGGACTTCGCAAAAAGCTTCCGTTCACGATGCTGTGTTTCTTTCTCGGTATGTTGGCCCTTTCAGGGTGTCCGTTCACAAGCGGATACTACAGCAAAGATCTGATCATCGAATGGGCTGTCGTGAAAATCCCGTTCCTTGGCTGGATGGTTGCCGGCGCGGCTGGACTCACGGCATTCTACATTTTCCGCGAGTTTTTCGTTATTTTCTTCGGGAAGGCCCGCAGTGATCACGCGGAGCATGCGAAAGAACAACCTTTTGTGATGATTGTTCCGATGCTCATTCTCGGTGTTTTTGCAATTACGGCTGGGTGGCCCTCCATTCAAAAAAACTTTTTCACCTTGGAATATCCGGAGCACGTTCCTCATAGTCTCCACACCTTCCTTACCGCCATGTTCTTTGGTGGAGTGGGTTTGGCGGCATTGCTTTACTTTAAGGCAGCGAAAGATCCAATCTCAATCCCGCTCTTTGCCAACCGCTTTTATATCGATGATTTCTACTACTGGATCGTCAATAAGATCCAAGGTGGTGGCGCCTCTATTCTTTCTTGGGCGGATCGCTGGGTCGTTGACATGCTCGTGGTTCAAGTTCCTAGCAAGCTCACTTGGGCTGGTGGATTCGCACTCCGGTTCCTTCAATTCGGCAACATTCAAGCCTACGCCTTCATGTTCGGTGCCGGTGTGGTCGGTCTTCTTTACATTCTACTTTCAAAATGAGTTCACTGAGCCCGCTTCTCTTTCTCATCCTCGTGCCGATTTTCTCGGCGTTGCTGATCATGATCGGGGCCAATCCCCGTTCGACCTCCATACTGGGATCCGCTGTTAATTTGTTATTTCTGCTCGCGCTCGTTGTTTTTTATCGCCCGATGGAGGTGGGATACCAGTTTGTGTCGAGCTTCCCAGTCGTTCCTCATCTTGGAATCAGTTTCACACTCGGCGCGGACGGACTCAGCTTGGTGATGCTTTTTCTGTCGACGGTCGTGACTCTTGCAGCCGTTTGCGTGGCTAAGACACCGGAAAACAATCCGCGCTGGTATTATGCGAG
>RFZT01000191.1 GCA_009920585.1 bacterium | reverse complement strand
ATTCATGTGCGGACGCCCGAGATGTCGATCATTGTAGATACGACACCAGATTTTCGGGCTCAGTGCCTTCGCGAGCGCATCAAACGGGTGGATGCCGTTCTCTACACACATTCTCATGTCGATCACGTGTTGGGATTCGACGACCTGCGCCGTTTTTGTGAGATGGAGGATAAAAGTATCCCGATTTATGGATCGCCTCGCACCTTGAGTGACTTGGCTCGCACGTTCCAGTATGCGTTCGATGGTTCGGCTCGATATCCAAATTACGTTCGGCCCGAGCCCATTGTTCTGAAAGGCCCGTTTCAGCTTGGTGGACTCGATATTATTCCCGTTGAGTTGCCCCACGCCAGCATGGTTACGAATGGTTTTGTTTTCGAAAAAAATGGTCGCCGCATGCTGGCCTATTTCACCGATTGTCAGGCGGTGCCGCCGGATGCCGTAGCTGCGGCAATGGATGTCGAGGTTCTGGTTATCGATGCCCTACGGCACCACTCTCATCAATCGCATCTCACCACCGTGGGAGCTATCGAGGCGGCTCGCCGCATCAGAGCTCGGAAAACTTACTTCATCCACATGTGCCACGAATTGGGGCATGAAAAGACCGAAGCCGATCTGCCGGCTGACATCAGGTTGACCTATGATGGGATGCGCTTGGATTTCTAGATTTCTAACTTTTGCTCTGGTTTTCGGTTGGCTTCCGATTGCCCAAGCACAAGAGCGTGCGGCTGAAGCCACGGTCGTCGTGTATAATATTAATGACCCCGATTCAGTAGAGTTGGCTGCCTATTACGCTGCGAGGCGAGGCATAGCGCAGGGGCATATTTTTGGGCTCGATTGTCCTCTCACCGAGGAAATATCGCGTAACGATTTCAACCGCACGATCGCAGATCCCTTTCGGAAAAAAATGATTTCTGCGGGATGGTGGCGCATGAATGCAGCCAAGGGCGATGAGGTCACTTCGACGTCGATCCGTTTCCTTGCTATCATTCGTGGGGTTCCGCTCAAAATCGCCCCTGATTCCTATAGCGGTTATGAACCCTCGCACACCCTTCTACCTCCCGTGATGGCAAAAAGAAATGACGCTTCCGTGGACAGTGAGTTGGCTTCAATCGGGCTCCCTGATTTTACCCCCTCTGGAGCGATCACGAATCCCTATTGCGGTAGATTCACGCAGATTCTCGATGAGCCCGGTTTTCCTGGTTTGCTCTTGCCGGCACGACTCGACGCTCCCACGCCGTCGATGGTTCGTCGTATGATTGATGATTCGTTGAAGGCCGAGAAAGAGGGCCTCTGGGGATGGGCTTACGTTGATGCCCGAGGAATCACGAATGGTTCAACCAACTCATCCCATATCGAGGGGGATATCTGGTTGTGTCGTTTGGTGTATGATCTCCGCCGTCAGGGAATGCCAACGATTTTTGACGACAACCCTGAAACCTTTTCTGGTGATTTCCCCATTACGGATGCGGCGATTTATTATGGTTGGTATGTTGGTGATATTAATGGCCCATTCGCTAAGGAGGACTTCCAATTTAAGCCTGGAGCGATTGCCGTTCATCTTCACTCATACAGTGCAAGCTCTCTTCGAAGTACGACTCGCTATTGGTGTGCTCCTCTCATAGCGCATGGAGCTGCGGCCACGCTGGGAAATGTCTATGAGCCCTTCCTGACATTCACTGCAAATTTCAGCATTTTTCAAGATCGTCTGATGACAGGCCTCACTCTCGCTGAAAGCGCATGGATGTCACAACGGGTGGTCTCATGGGCTGGTGTCGTCATAGGAGATCCGCTTTATCGTCCGTATTCTGCATGGAATTCGTTTTACGATCCACGCAACCAGCCGGCCAACAACTGGCGGACCTTTCGGAGCATCACCCGCAATGCGAAATCCAATATCCTCAATGCCATTTTTGCCACCAATAAAGCCGCAAACGAAACCCGAGATCCGATGTTTCAAGAGGCTCTCGGCGCAGCGCAGTTCGACGCCGGTGAACCTGTGATGGCTTTAGATTCATTTCGAGCCGCTGCGAAGTTAGCTGAAAATCCAGCGATTGCGGCTCGTCTCTCTATTGAAATCGAAAAGGCAACAGCCCGACTCCCAGAGCCTGACTCTAGCCAGATTGAGGAGGCTTTGTCGGAAGTTCCCGCACAATGATGGTTCCCTCCAGAGTAGATTATGTATCGGCGAGGATGTCATCGCATCTTCGGGAATCATCGCCCGTGCATCTCAGTGAGATTGAAGTGCAGGCCAGACTTTTTAGTGGAGGCTATGGTTCTCGCTGGCGAACGACTCGAGGAGAGATGGTGGAGGTCGTGCATTTCGGGGAGTGGAATCGCGAGTCTGGCCCTGATTTTAAGGGGGTGCGTTTTCGTTTCGAAAATGGCGGAGAAAAAACGGGCGATCTCGAGGTGGATTGGGATGCCCGCGATTGGGAGCGTCACGGACATGCCACGAATCCGGCCTTCTCATCCGTCGAGTTGCAACTTTTTATAGCTCAACCTGACGAAGCGGCCTTTGCCAGAACTGTCGATCATCGCGAAGTCGCCCAGGCCCGATTGGAGATAGAAGGGGAAACGGCCTCCAAGTTTCCGAACGTGCCTCAGCCAGTCGATCTGGACACGGCGCGTGTGATGATCGATGAAGCCGCCGAATTTCGACTTCGAACAAAACAGTCCGCGTATGCGTCCGCTTCCTCACTGCATGGGCCAGATACCGCTCTATTTTATGCCCTCGCGAGCGGGTTGGGATACAAAAACAACTCTATTCCTTTTCTTCTCGCCGCGCAGAGACTCGGGTTGCGTGATGCAGGTGCGGAAGTGGGGGAGGCTTTGCTTTTTGGTGTGGCCGGATTTTTGGAACCGCGCAACTTTGATGAGGCTGATGAAATCACGAGGCGTTATCTGAAGCCACTTTGGGATCATTGGTGGACAGTTCGCGATATGCTCGCGCGCTTGGTTCTGCCATCATCAATTTGGAAGCTCTCGGGTCTTCGTCCAGCGAATCACCCGCATCGTCGATTGGGCGCCCTTTTTTCACTCGCTCGCGATTTTGGTAAACTTCGGGTCGCGATACGCACGGCGGGGAGTGATGGTTTTTTGCGATTCTTTGAAACGCTTAGTCATCCTTATTGGAGTCACCATTGGAATCTGAGGGCGGCGAAACTGGATCGTCCGATGGCGCTTGTCGGGGCAGATCGGGCCGGCGATATGCTGGTCAATGCCCTGCTTCCCTCAATGCCATTGGAGGCGGCCCGACGCGAATGGGCTTCACTCCGAGGCCCGTATCCGAGCGGTCGGGTGTTGAAGGCTTGCGAGTGGCTTGTTGGCGCGGATGCCCCGGTACTCCGCCGCACGGCGAAGGATCACCAAGGTTTGCTGCAGCTTTTCTCGGATTTCAGCTCGATGACCGCATTGGAGGCTTGGGCGAAGATCCGAGGCGCTTCTTTCAATCTCTGACGCAAGAATACCGGACAGCGACGTGACGGGTTTGCGGAAGAATAAACTTTCTCACTTCGACGGATGCTCGATTCGCTCCGAACTCGTGAACCATGGCCTTCGCAATTTCTTTCGCCAGTGTTTCAATAAGGAGGCGTGGACGTTCCGAGCTGATTTCCGCTACTCTCTCGCAGACGGCGGCGTAGTCGATTGTGTCCGCGATGGCGTCCTGCATTTCCTCGAAATCTTGAGCTGGCGTGATGGCGATATCGATCTCCAGTTCCTGCCAGTTGGCACGCTCCTCGTTTGGAACACCAATTTGGGTTTTCACCTGGAGACTGTTGATGTGTATTTCGCTCATAGCATTTTTTGAATACTCGCGATATCGACGGCGATGATCGTGGGTTTAGAGAGTAGCAGTTTTTCGATTGTGTCGAATCCGGTTAAAACGGCGACGTCGAGCACACCTCCGTGGCGCGCTGTTTCGATGTCGTGAATCATATCTCCCACGAATATGGTTTCCTTAGGATCGAGTTGATGGGTTTTGAGGATTTCACGAATCTTTTCGCGCTTGTCCATGATCTCGGTGTAAGCGACTTCAAAATAATCCCTCACTCCGAGCCGCTGTGCCTGTTTTTCAAAGTGGGATGTTTTTATCGTGCTGAGGAGAAACGTCCTTCGACCTGTGTCGCGACAAAAAATCAGGAAATCAAGGGCGCCCGGAAGAAGGTCCACCTTGTCGTTAAGCCCATGGAAGAAACGTTCGTAGAGGGCTTCCAATCCCTCCGCTTCCGCCTCGGGGAGGAGGTCGGCGTAGAATCCCGAAAACGGGAGACGGAAGTGTTTTCTAAAATCATCTAAAGACAGTGGGTCTCGTCCGTATTCCGTGAAAATGAGGTTGGTTGCCTCCAAGACGGCGGCGAGATCGTTGGCGAGGGTTCCGGACCAATCTAAAATAACGTTACGAATCATGAGTTTTTAAAATAAGAGCTTGGATGTCGGGTTGGATCGTAATGCAAGGCGCTAACTCGGCTTGATAAGTAGCCTCCAGTACCATCTCTGCCCCATTCGCGGGCAGGCCCTCGTCGGGTGATGGTCGCTCCCATTGAGGTGTCGTTTTGGCAAGTCCGCAAGCTAATCCGACGGTATCATTGTCCCGCGTTGGGATGATTCCTTTGTAAGTCAGGCCAGTATCAAAATAGAAATCCACCGCATTACGGTCGGGTGGAGTGCAGCCGATTCGTGCAAAGTATCCGATGCCTTGGTCCTTCTTGTCTGATTCGTTTGCACAAGGGGTGCAATCGGTCGGTTTGCAGCATATCGAAGGGAATAGTG
>RFZT01000020.1 GCA_009920585.1 bacterium | reverse complement strand
AAGGATAAGCGCTGAAAGCATCTAAGCGCCAAGCCTCTCCCAAGATGAGATCTCCCTGAAGAACCGTGGAAGACCACCACGTTGATAGGTTGCAGGTGTAAGCGCAGTAATGTGTTCAGCTTAGCAATACTAATGTTCGTTCGGCTTTTTTCTTCTATTCTTTACTTTTATTAGAAAATTCTATTTTCCCCTAATATGCGAGTTTCAGAGATCAGTGCTCAAAAAAAGCACCGCTCTTTTACCAATTATACTATGCAATGAAATCAGGTGTCACCAGACACACGGCAATATCGGCTTTATTAACCAAATCAATGCCCTTTCCCGAAGTCTGGTGATCCCGCGCAGTGGTACCACCCGTTCCCATTCCGAACACGGAAGTGAAACGCTGCTGAGCCGATGGTAGTGCTTCTATAGGTTGTGCGAGAGTAGGTCATTGCCAGTATTACGCCCGGTGTCTTGGAAACAAGGCACCGGGCCTTTTTTTGTTTTGGCAAAGAACAAGAATCTGCCTCGGAGTTCAAAAATGAAGGAGAATCTCTTTTTTAGGGAGCTTCAGAATACAATCGCTCCACTCGGCGCCCGATACCAGTGAGAATGTCCCATGCAATAGTGCCGGATCGATGGGCCAATTCTTGGGCATCAATGGACACGTTGCCTTCACGACCAATGAGTGTGGCTACATCGCCGACCTGAACATTTGGTAGATCGGTTATGTTGACGATGATTTGGTCCATTGTGATGCGGCCGATTATATTGCACTTTTTCCCATTGATCAAAACTCCACATCCTTGTCCTGAGGCTTGCCGTGGATATCCATCTGCATAGCCGACTGGGATGACTGCGGTGCGGATAGGGGTCGATGAGATATAGGTGCGGCCATAGCTAACTCCTGCACCGGCGGGGAGATTTTTTAATAAAACAATTCTGGCCTTCCAAGCGAGAGCGGGCCGTAAGGTGGCGGAAAAATCCGGTATCGGTGAGCACCCGTAAAGCATGAGACCGGGGCGAACGATATCGCCGGCGAATTCGGGCAGGGTGAGGATGCCGGCGCTATTAAGGCTATGGAGCTTGGCCTTAGGAGCTAGTTCACGCAGCGTTTGAGCTAGTTTTGTAAAGCCATCTAATTGGTCAGTCGTAAAGGCGATATCTTCATCCGCAGAGGGGAGGTGAGTGGAGATGCTGTGGATCTCGATGCCTGATATTTCTCGAATGGATTTGAACTCGGAAATGGCAGTATCTTTCCAGCAGCCAACACGGCCCATTCCCGTATCGATTTTAAAGTTGATTCGGGTTTTTCCGAATGCAGCAAAAGCTTTCGCCTCCATGGCGCTGGAGACGGTAACAATGTGGTCATTTTCAACGGCGGCATTACGTTCAGCGGGTAGACAGGGGCCGAGCAACATCACGTCACTTCTCTCGGAAGCGGCTTTGATCTCGGCGGCCTCATACAAATTAGCGACGCCAAAAATCGTTTTTTCACGGGTCAGTGCCTGCACGGTTTCGCGGGCGCCATGGCCATATCCATTGGCTTTGACGACAGCAAGAATAGTGGGGGAGGGACCGATTCGTTGCCTAACGAAGTCCAGATTGGCGCGGAGGGCACCGAGATCCACTTCGGCCCAGGTGCGCAAACTTTCAGGAACAGAAAAAATCGGCATGAGTGAAAAGAAGTGGAGGTAAGGAGGCTCGAACTCCTGGCCTCGTCATTGCGAACGACGCGCTCTACCAACTGAGCTATACCCCCGTCTTTGAACCGCTCTTACTTTAACCGGCATTTCGTTGAATCAAGCAACAAAAAACCATCGGCTTAGGCGCTGATGGACGATTTTTTTTCAATGAGAGCGTAGGCGTTGTGGTTGTGAATGGATTCGAAGTTCTCTGCTTCGGCGCGATACCAGATGATATTCGGATCGGCTTCGCAGCGGAGTGCGACATTGCGGACCAGATCTTCGACAAAAACGGGGTTCGCATAAGCTTGCTCGGTCACGTGCTTTTCATCCGGGCGCTTGAGGAGGCTGAATAATTCGGCGCTGGCGGATTCCTCGCAGAGGCGAACCATATCTTCGATCCACATGGGTCTCGTGCAGCGAACGGAAAGGGTCACGTGACCGCGTTGGTTGTGAGCGCCCGCAAGGCTGATCGCTTTGGAGCAGGGGCAGAGGGTGGTTACGGGGACGGTTGTGGTGACAACAAAATCGAGCACATCCTTGGTGAGAGTCGCGCGAAAGAGGACATTGTAATCAAGCAGGCCTGGGGCTCTGCTGACGGGGGCTTTTTTTTCCAGAAAAAACGGAAACTCGATATCCAGATGAGCACAGTCGCTTTCCAGTCGGCGGGCGGTTTGTTCGAGGATGTCTCGGATATTTTCCACATGCACAACTGGTCCGTGGGCGCTGAGGGCGGGGAGATCGACGGTCAATTGGATCGTCGCCACTGTGCCTTGGGTCGCGTGGTGCTTGTCGCGGACCTGCATCGGATATCGCAGGGATTTGATGCCCACACGGTCAATGGCCAGTTTCCGATCGTCGCTTTCGCTTTGGGTGTCTTTCAACATGTGTTGGCGATTTTGCGCGACACGTTCGTGCATCAAAAGCCAAAAAAAATCGTGCGGCCTATCGGGGATTGGTTTTTAGTTGAACTCATGGCAAACAACTTGTTCGATCTTTCCGACGAAGTCGCTGTAGTAGTGGGCGCCACGGGCGTCCTTGGTGGTGGCATGGCTCTCGCGCTTGCCTCCGCTGGAGCACGCGTTGTCGTCTCGGGACGAAACGCGGATCGGGGAAACGAAAGAGTGCGTGAAATCACCAAAGCGGGTGGTAAGGCGATCTTTTTTCAAACTGACGCCACTGACCGCGAAAGCCTGATGGATTTGTTGGATGCGACGGCCGATACGTTTGGCATTCCGAGCGTGTTGGTGAATGCGGCGGGCGGCAACGATGCCAGCGTGACGGTGACGCCCGAAAATCCGTTTTCGGACATTGCCGTTGAGGACTGGGTGGCCAACTTTGATTTGAACCTCATTGGTGGCGCATTGCTACCCTGCCAGGTGATTGGGGCCGCCATGGTGGAAGCTGGCCGGGGTAGTATCATCAATATCGCCAGCGTTTCTGCCCACCTGCCGCTTTCTCGAGTGGTGGCTTATTCCTCGGCCAAGGCCGCCGTTCTTAATCTCACTCAATTTCTCGCGCGGGAATGGGCGCCGAGCGGAGTGAGGGTGAATTCGATTACGCCTGGATTTTTTCCGGCTGAACAAAACCTACGCTTATTATTCAATCCCGATGGGACTACGACGCCTCGCGCTGCAGCGATACTCGGTCACACACCTATGGCGAGATTTGGCGATGCGGATGAACTCTCCGGAGCGGTGATTTTTCTCGCCAGTTCTCAGGCTAGCTCGTTCGTGACAGGTTCCGATATTCGTGTGGATGGTGGTTACCTTTCGCAGACGATTTAGGTCGAGTGCGTGCCTTGGCTCTTTGCATTGCGAATGAGCAGGGCTTGATGTGGCGCGCGGGTGAGAGTATATATTTCGGCGCTCCTCTTGTATGTCCGTAAAAACTGAAAAAGATCTCCCCGAATTCCATCGGACCACATGGCTCAAGGCGATGAGCGCCATGCAGCTCAAAAATTACGGCTACACGATCCAACTTCTCCAGACTGTCCTCAAAAGCCACCCCGAATTCCTTGCCGGTCGGCAGATTGTTCGCAAGGCGGGTATTGCAAAAAATCCCGGAAAAAAAAGCCTTCTTGCGAGTCTTTCTGGAGCTTCATTTTCCGCGCACAAAATTCAGGGCCAAATCAAAAAAGATCCTCTCGCTGCGATTGATGGGGTGGAGAAGCTCTTGGAAAGTGATCCGACCAGCACGCAGTTAAACATGATACTCCATGATGCCGCTGTCGCAGCGGATCTTCCCGAGGTGGCCGAATTTGCTTTGGAAACGATTCTCGATGCCTCGCCGAAGGACATCAAGATCATGCACCAATTGGCCCGTCACTGTATGCAGCACGGCAATGCTGCAAAAGCCTCGGATATTTATCTCAAAATTATCGACATCGCGCCGAGCGATCTTGCTGCCGTCAAGGGGGCGAAGGATGCTGCGGCTGCTTCTTCGATGCAGAGTGGTGGTTGGGATAAAGAGGAGACGACCTACCGTGACCTCATCAAGGACAAGGGAGAGGCGGTCGCTCTAGAACAGCAATCTCGCGTGGTTCGAAGCGAAGAGATGATCGATAATCTCCTCGCTGATCTGCACGTCAAGGCGGAGGCGGAGCCCGGTTCCGTGGATACAGCTCGCCGCATCGCAGAGCTCTACGAGCAGAAAGAAGATTGGGACAATGCGACAAGTTGGTTCAACTACGCCGCCTCTCTTACGAATAATTCGGATTTTGCCCTCGTTCGCAAAGCCTCGGATCTGCGAGTGAAGCAATTCGACCATGCGATTGATGCGCGCAGGCAAATCATTGCCAGCCATCCGGGAACAGCCGAGGCGGATCAATATGCAGCGGAACTCGAAGACCTCATCACACAACGCTCCGAGACCATGCTTCAGTCGGCCCGTGCCCGTGTAGAGCAAAACCCGACGGATCTTCAATCCCGCTTCGAGCTTGGCGAGATACTTCACTCTCTTCACATGTATCAAGAAGCGATTCCTGAACTTCAACGGGCCCGCCAAAATCCCAATGTCCGTATCCGGGCGATCAGTCTGCTTGGCCAATGCTTCACTGCCCGCTCGATGCTCGACCTTGCTGCTAAGACCCTCTCCGACGCCGCGACAGAGTTGGTCGCTATGGACAACGTGAAAAAGGACATCGTCTACAACCTGGGTTTGGTTTACGAAAAGATGAACCTGACGGACAACGCGATCGCGTGCATGAAGCAAATTTATGAGGTGGATTACGGATACCGCGACGTCGCCGCACGGGTTGAGGGGTCGTATTAGGGCTTACCTTGTTTGCTGGTTTTTTGGTTCTGATGATTCTGGTTTGCCCGGCAGGGATGGAAAGATAAGGTTGTCGCGTGGCACTTCCACCAGGCATTACCGTTAGGCAATATGAGGCTCGCGACCGCGAGGCGGTTCGGCGGCTTTGTTGCGAAACCGGTTTTCTCGGCAAGGCGATCGATCCCGTGTTTGAGGATAGGGAACTCTTTGCCGATTATTTAACCGCCTATTACACAGATATCGAGCCCGAGGCGGCGTTTGTGTTGGAGCAAAATGGCATAGTCAAAGGCTACCTCCTTGGATCTCGTCGCCCACTGCGCCAGCAATTCGATGGGTTTTTTCAAAACCTCCGCCTTTTCCTAATCGGAATGAGCCGATACCCGCGCTACAATGCAGCCACACGCGCCTTCATTCGCTGGATTCTCAATAATTCTTGGCGCGAGGTGCCTGCTGCCCCCCGTCGAACGGCTCATTTTCATATCAATGTGTTGCCGGAGGCCCAAAGTCTGGCTGGAACTTATATGCTCATGACCACCTACTTTGATTTTCTTCGTTCCCGTGGAGAAAAGGAGGTCTTCGGTCAGATGGTCACATTTGAGTCCCGTCGTGGGGCGAAAGTGCTAGAGAGATTTGGTTTTCGCGTTGTCGAGCGAAAGGAAATCTCAAAATACCGCGGACTCCACCACGAAGCCGTTTATCTCACAACCATCATTAAGCAACTTGGCGCCCCAGAGTCCAAACCGATCTCGATATGATGGCCGCCGTGTTTGGTCTTGGAGAGTGATCCTTTCTGGGAATCGCCCTCCCAAGGGAGTTGAAATTTTTAGTTTCAGGAGGGCGAATATTTCGTAGTTTAATGATCTTCGACACATGATTTCGTCCACCGAAAAAGCACTCCGCGATCTTCTATCCCAGCGCATCCTCATCCTTGATGGGGCGATGGGAACCATGATCCAGCAATACAAATTGCAGGAATCCGACTATCGTGGGGAACGTTTCGCGGATTGGAAGGGACAGGATCTCAAGGGAAACAATGATCTGCTTGTTCTAACAAAGCCCGATGTGATCCGTGAGATCCATGGCAAATACATCGCCGCCGGGGCGGATATCATTGAAACCAACACGTTCAATTCCACCACGATTTCGCAGGCCGACTACGGGTTGGAGTCCATCGTGCCGGAACTCAACCTTGCCGCCGCGCGCTTAGCGCGATCGGCTGCGGATGCTTGCACAGATCGCCGCATTTTTGTCGCCGGGGCGATCGGTCCACTCAATCGTACGCTTTCCATCTCAAGGGATGTGAACGATCCGGGAAAGCGAGAGGTCACTTTTGAGGAGGTCGCCGCTGCCTACACCGAGCAGATTGAAAACCTCGTTGCGGGTGGGGCAGATGTTCTTTTGGTGGAGACAATTTTTGACACGCTCAATGCCAAGGCGGCCATCTTTGCCATTGCGCGTTATTTTGAGAACCATCCGCGGCTTCCGGTGATGCTTTCTGGAACGATTACGGATTTGAGCGGTCGCACGCTCACTGGGCAAACAGTCGAAGCCTTCCTCAACTCGCTCGCGCACTTCCCGATTGTTTCGATCGGTCTCAATTGTGCGCTGGGCCCGAAAGAAATGCGGCCGTATATCGAGGAGCTTTCGAATATCGCGCCGTTTTTTGTCAGCACCTACCCGAACGCAGGTCTTCCCGATCCGCTTTCGCCGACGGGTTTTCCTGAAACCGCCGAAAGCCTCGCTCCGCAGTTGCAGGATTGGGCGAAGCAGGGGTGGCTGAATATTATTGGCGGTTGTTGCGGTACCACGCCGGGTCACATCCGCGCCATTGCGGATGCCGTTAAGGGATTCAAGCCTCGCGCGATCGCCGCGCGCACCCGCACCTTGCGCTTGAGCGGGTTGGAGCCATTCACGGCCCGTCCGGAAATCCCATTTATCAATGTGGGTGAACGCACCAACGTGACCGGTTCGCCGAAGTTTGCGAAGCTCATCCTGGCTGGGAACTACGACGAGGCCCTTGCTGTGGCTCGTCAGCAGGTCGATGCCGGCGCTCAGATCATCGATATCAACATGGATGAGGGCATGCTTGATGGCGCCGCAGCCATGACGAAATTCCTTAACCTCATCGCCAGCGAACCCGACATTTCGCGTGTTCCCGTGATGATTGATTCCTCAAAGTGGGAGGTCATTGAGGCTGGATTACGCTGCGTTCAAGGTAAGAGCGTCGTGAACTCGATCAGCCTCAAAGAGGGGCCTGAAAAATTCAAAGCCCAGGCTCGATTGATCATGGCCTACGGGGCAGCCACGGTTGTGATGGCTTTTGACGAGCAAGGGCAGGCTGACTCGCTCAAGAGAAAGACCGAAATTTGCGAGCGTGCCTACCGCATCCTTGTCGACGAGGTCGGATTTCCTCCAGAGGATATCATTTTCGATCCGAATATTCTCACTGTCGCCACCGGCATTGAGGAGCATAACGAATACGCGATCGCTTTTATTGAAGCCACGCGGTGGATCAAAGCGAATCTCCCCTACGCCCGCGTGAGCGGCGGCATCAGCAACATTTCTTTTTCTTTCCGTGGCAATAACCACGTTCGCGAAGCGATGCATGCCGTTTTCCTCTATCATGCCATCCGCGCTGGTCTCGACATGGGGATCGTGAATGCAGGACAGCTCGGCATCTACGAGGATATTCCCAAGGATCTTCTCGGCTTGATCGAAGACGTGATCTTCAACCGCAGTCCAGATGCCACCGAGCGGCTCGTCACTTTTGCGGAATCTGTTAAATCCAAGGCGGGTGGGGCAGCCGCGCAAACTCCCGATCTGTCATGGCGGGAGAAACCTGTGGATGAGCGGCTCAAGTATGCGCTCATTAAGGGCATCGTGGATTTTATCGATGTGGATACTGAAGAGGCTTACGCCAAATACGGCAAGCCGCTCCTCGTTATCGAAGGGCCGCTCATGGAGGGAATGAAGGTCGTCGGAGATCTTTTCGGGGCCGGAAAAATGTTTCTGCCTCAAGTGGTCAAAAGTGCGCGCGTGATGAAAAAGTCCGTTGCTTGGCTCACCCCGCTGATGGAAGAAGAGCGCCTAGCTAATCCCAACGCCCGCACACAAGGTCGTATCCTCATGGCGACGGTGAAAGGCGATGTGCACGACATTGGCAAGAACATCGTGGGTGTCGTTTTGGCCTGCAATAATTACGAGGTCATTGATATGGGGGTCATGGTTTCTTGTGAAAAAATACTCGCGACCGCAGTGGAGAAAAACTGCGACATCATCGGCCTATCTGGTCTGATTACTCCCTCGCTTGATGAGATGATCCATGTCGCCAAGGAAATGCAACGTCTAGGGTTCACTCTTCCTCTGATGATTGGCGGTGCCACCACGAGTCGCGCGCACACGGCGGTTAAAATCTCCCAATATTATCCTGCCGGAGTCGTTCACGTTCTGGACGCTTCCCGCGCGGTGAATGTGGCAAGCGCTCTACTCAGTCCCGAGCAGAAACCGGATTTTCTCACGCAGTTGGAGTCGGATTATGAGGCTCTTCGGATTCAGCATGCAGGCCGACAGGTTGGGCGTCCCCAACTCCCGCTGGCCGAGGCGGCCGCAAACAAATTTCCGACAGACTGGACTACCATCGACATCGCGAAGCCTTCCCAGACCGGCATCATTGAGTGCCATGTCTCGCTCGAGGAACTTGTTCCCTTTATCGATTGGTCACCGTTTTTTCATGCTTGGGAATTGCGCGGGCGTTTCCCCGGCCTCCTCGACGATCCCGAGATTGGCGTCGAGGCACGCAAGCTCTACGACGATGCTCGCGGCCTCCTTGATGAGATTGTATCCAAGCAACTTTTCCGCCCGCGCGGAGTGATGGGATTTTGGCAGGCGATCAGTACTGGTGAGGATATCCAGCTTCTCGATGCGGATGGTCGTCCATTGGAAGTGTTGCATTGCCTCCGTCAGCAAATGAAAAAGCCCGAAGGCCAGTTCAACGCCTCCCTCGCAGACTTCATTGCTCCTGCCTCCGCTGGTCGGCGTGATTTCATCGGTGCCTTCGCCGTTACCGCAGGAAAGGAAGTTCACGATTTGGCCGATCATTACGAGAAGCAACACGACGACTACCTCTCGATTATGACAAAGGCCATCGGCGACCGTTTTGCTGAGGCCTACGCGGAGTGCTTGCATAAAAAAGCCCGCGAAATCTGGGGCTTTGGAAAAAACGAAAACCTCACGCCGGAGGAAATCATCCGCGAGAAATACCGTGGCATCCGTCCAGCCGCTGGCTATCCATCGCAACCCGACCACACCGAGAAGTGGACGCTTTGGCGCCTGTTGGATGCCGAGCGCCGCACCGGTATCACTCTCACCGAGAGCCTAGCCATGCTTCCCGCGAGCAGCGTGAGCGGTCTCTACTTTGCGCACCCTCAGTCTAAATATTTTGCTGTCGGAAAAATCGAGAGAGACCAAATGGAGAGCTATTCCGCGCGTAAGGGCCAAGATACCGCGACCAGCGAAAAGTGGCTTCAATCCTACCTCAACTACGACCCCGATAGCGTTCTCACTCGTCCCTGTCTCGCTGGCGCGTCTGCTTAATTTCAACCACCACTTCAATGAAAACAATCGTCATGGGGCATCGGAACCCCGATATGGACTCCATCTGTGCCGCCATCGGGTATGCCGAATTCAAGCGCGCGAGCGGAATGGAAAATGTCGTCGCCGCGCGATGTGGCAACACCAATGGACGCATTGACTTTGCATTGCACAAATTTGGTCTCGAGGCGCCGGTTTTTGTTGCGGATGTCTATCCCCGAGTAGAAGACGTGATGGAGCGCAATGTGGTGAGCATCCATCACGATGCCCCTGTCTATCAAGCGATGACGCGATTCGGTGAGGACAAATTTCGCGCCTTGCCAGTCGTCAATGACAACCGCGCCTGCGTGGGCATCCTTTCGGCATTCAAGCTCGGCAAATATCTCTTCCCGCCTCTCGAGAACCTTTCCTCTAGTCGCGTGGTGGACGCTTCGATCGCTCACATTCGCGATGCCATCAGGGGCATGCTCCTCAGTGGCAAAGAGGATACCACTGTTCGTTCTAGGACTCTGGTTGTTGCCGCCATGTTGACAGAGTCCTTCAAAAAGAGACTCGAGCAACTGGATATTCCTTCGACTGTGCTGATCGTGGGCGACCGCTGGAACATCATCGAGATGTCGATTAAGGCGGGCGTTCCCTCCATCGTCATCACAAATAATTTTCCCCCTCCGGACAGGGTTTTGGCGATGGCTCAAGAGAATGGCACAACGCTCATCTCATCGCCCCATGATACAGCGACCACCGTTCTTCTCGCGCGGGCTGCTGTCACAGCCGGACAGATGCTCACTCCTGAATTTATGTGCCTGAATGCGGAGCTTACTCTGCGCCAAGCCCAAGCGGATGTGGCCATGGTCTCGCAGTTTGCTTTCCCTGTTCTCGGTCCCGACGACAGGCTCATCGGTGTTTTTTCGAAGAGTGACTTGCTGAAGCCTTCACCCCGACAGCTCATTCTGGTGGACCACAACGAGCTCACCCAGGCCGTTGCTGGCGCTGCGGATATTCCGATTATTGAGATTCTGGATCACCACCGCATCGGAGTCGCTCCCACCCAGCAGCCGATCCTTTTCATGAATCGGCCAGTGGGTTCTACCAGCACCATCGTTGCCGATTGTTTCCGACAGGCCCGCATCCCCATTCCCAAAAGCGTGGCAGGCCTGCTTATGTGTGGAATCATTTCCGACACCCTTAACCTCACATCGCCCACTACGACGAAAGTCGATAAGCTGATATTGGATGAACTCGCCGCGATATGTGACATCACGCCCAGCGATTTGGCTTCCGAGATTTTTTCAGTCGGATCACCCCTTCAAACCCTGCCAACCAAGGACGTCATCACCGCAGACTGCAAGGAGTATGAAGATCGGGGCCATCTCTTCAGCGTGTCCCAAATCGAGGAGATCAGCTTTACTCAGATCGAAAAGCACCGAGCCTCCCTCATTGAGGAACTCGAAAAATACAGGGCCTCGCACAATTACCTTTTTTCGACGCTCCTGATCACTGACGTCAATACCCAAAACTCCATCCTGCTCGTCCGAGGATCTGAAAGCTTCACTCGCCTCATCGATTTTCCTGAGGACGGACGCCATGTCTGGCAACTCGACGGCATTGTCTCGCGAAAAAAACAACTCCTTCCCTACCTGACGGATCTTCTCGCTCGCATGACATAAGCCCTGAATTTCGGTTTTCGATTTTTCTTGAGGAGAGCGTCAGTAAGCGAGATTTCTGTTAGGTGACATTATTTGTTTTAGCAGCGATCCAAGCCTACGTTCTGGGGTCGATTCCATGGGGATATCTTGCTGGTCGTTGCAATGGAGTGGATCTGAGGAAAGAGGGCAGTGGCAGTACGGGGGCGACGAATGCCCTTCGCGTGCTAGGGAAAAAATGGGGTTATGCGGTTTTTGCCTTGGATGCCTTCAAGGGTTGGCTGGCTGTGATGGTTGGGTTTGCTTTGGCTCTTTGGTGGTACCATGCACCGGAATCGGTGGTCATTAATTCTGGCGTGGTTTCAGCGATCTTTGCGGTGATCGGACATAGTTATCCCGTTTGGCTTGGGTTCAAGGGGGGGAAGGGGATTGCGTCCTCCGCAGGCATTATGCTGGCGCTATTTCCATGGCCAGTTTTTGCTTTTGGCTTATTCGTGTGGTTGGTGCTTTTTTATTCTACGAGGTATGTGTCCATCGCTTCTTTGGGGGCAGCTGTGGCCCTCCCGACGGCTTCCGGAACTCTGATGTTGCTTGGTCAATGTGACTTGGTGCGAACGTCGATCGCGGGGGCGATGGGACTGCTCGCTATTTGGCGTCATAAATCCAATATTCAACGACTGATGGCGGGAACCGAGAAACGCTTCGAAAAGAAACCCAGTCCGACTTCGTGAATCATGTTTGAAAAAATAAGCATTATTGGTGCTGGGAGCTGGGGGAGCGCGCTAGCGATCCTTCTCGCGGACCATGGTCGGCCAATCACGCTTTGGGCTCACAATTCCAAGGTGGTGGAGGAAATCAATACGCTTCACACAAACAGCGACTACCTCCCAGATATCGCCATGCCGACGAACGTGAGGGCGACGAGTGATCTTGCGGATGCGCTGGAAGCCCCGCTGATATTTATGGTCACCCCATCGAAGGCTGTCCGCTCGATTTCGGGTATGCTGGCGGCCCTCTCGCCGAAGCCTGGAACCATCATTGTTTCATGCACCAAGGGCATCGAGCACGGCAGTGGCAAGGTGATGAGTGAGGTGATTGGGGAATGCCTTCCTGAATGCCGTCTCGCGGTTCTTTCCGGTCCGAATCTGGCACTCGAGATCGCACGGCGAATACCGGCTGCAAGTGTGATCGGATCGGCACACCAAGATATTCTCGAACCGCTTCAGCAGGTTTTATCGGTGAAAGGGTTTCGCCCCTATACCAGCGATGATGTGATGGGGATTCAACTCGGTGGAGCGCTTAAAAATATTTTTGCCATCGCGGCGGGGGTTTCCGATGGATTCAAAATGGGGGACAATGCGAAGGCGGCCCTCGTGACACGATCTCTCGCGGAGATGACTCGTCTTGGCCTTGCTCTGGGGGGGCGCAAGGAGACATTTTTTGGATTGAGTGGCGTTGGCGATCTGATGGCGACTTGTTTCAGCAAGCAAAGCCGGAATCGTCTGTTCGGAGAGCGCCTCGGTCGCGGAGAAAAGCCGGCCCAGATCATCGAGTCGATGCGTATGGTCGCTGAGGGAGTTCCTACGACACTCAGCGCATGGGATTGCGCGAAACGATTTGGCATCGAGGCTCCAGTGACCCAAGAGATCCACTCTGTACTCTACGAGGAAAAGTCTCTTCTGGAAGCCATGGCTGGACTCATGGAGCGGCCACCGAAATCGGAATCTGACGCGGGAATCCAAACTAAATAATGAAAATTGGGTTTGTGCGGCGAGGGCACTCGGCCACAGGTGGCGCGGAAGCCTACCTGATGAGAGTGGCTGCAGCGCTTCGCGATCTGGGGCAGGATACCAACCTCATTACCACGGCGGATTGGCCAGAGGCGCAATGGCCCGGCGGTGACATCCAGCGTCTTCCCGGAAAATCCCCTGAGGAATTTGCGCGGGCATTTCGAGGCACAAAAACGGGTTGCGATGTGCACTTCAGCCTCGAGCGCGTTCCGGGTTGCGATGTTTTTCGAGCCGGAGATGGGGTTCACGCAGCATGGCTCCAGCGGCGGGATGCGTTTGATCCCGTATGGAAGAGGCTTACGCGATGGATCAATCGTAAACACGCTCAAATCCTGCGACTCGAGGGGGAGGTTTTTGATCCCGCCAACACCAAGGCGATCATCGCGAACTCCAAAATGGTCCGAGATGAAATCCTCACTCGCTTTCCATTCCCGACTGATCGGGTTCACGTTATTTATAATGGTATCAATCCTCCCGCGGCGATTGCTCCATCCCGCTCAGAGGCCCGCCGGATTTGGAATATCGACGAGAAGACGTTTTGTCCGCTTTTTTTGGGAACAGGATGGGAGCGCAAGGGACTCTCTACTGCGATACGCGCGGCAGACTACTTGGAGGACACAACATTGCTCGTCGCCGGGCGTGGAACCGCCGATTTGTATCGGGGAGCGAACGTGCGCTTTCTTGGACCTGTGAGGGATATTGCCTCGCTTTTTGCCGCCTCCGATATTCTGGTTCTGCCGACGTGGTATGATCCCTTCTCCAATGCCTGCGTGGAGGCACTAGCGGCGGGATTACCTGTGATAACGACGGATGCCAATGGATTTTCCGAAATCATCGAACGAGGTGTTCATGGAGACATCACCTCTCCTGGTGATGTCCATGCGATTGCCGAGTTGCTCGAGGCTTGGAGGGGGCCCGGTCGCTGCGCAGAGGCTAGAGAGGCTTTTCAAGGCGTCTGCTCAAAGTGAATTTCTGCTTCTACGTCCAAGTTTAAACCATTCAGAAAAAGCAACAAAATGCCGCACCCTAAACCCGCCCCCGAAAGTCAAAGTGATTCCCGAACACTTAATCAATTTCGTGCAATCTCGAAAGATTGGCTGGAGGCATCTTGTGAGCTTTTTCCTGAGCAGGCCAGCAAGCTGGGTTTTCACAAATATGATGCGTTGTTGAGTTCGAACACGCCAGCGGTTCATCTGGCGCATGTCTCCTTGTTGGAATCGACTTTGCAGCGTGTCGAGGCACTTCCGGATGCGGCGTTTCAAGGCGATGATTGGCTGGATCGCCGTGGCTTGCTGGCAAGATTGCGGGTGGATCTGCTTTTCAATCGCGACCTTGCTCGCTGGCGCACGAACCCCCAATTGCACTGCGGGACTGCCGTTGACGCGATTTTTGAACTGGTTGTGCGTGGCGCTGGGCGCCTCGCAAGCCTCTTGCCTGCTATCGAATCGCGCTTGCACCAGATTCCTGCATTTCTTCAAGCCGCGACGGATTGCATTAAGCTGCCGGACCCGCTTTGGACATCCCTAGCCGAAAAATCCTGCGAGGGATCCATCGAATTTCTCGAGGCCATCGAATCGGAGTTGCTGAGAGTTTCAAAAAAACCTGCTGGAACCGCATCTGCGCTGCATTCCGCGAAGGGGGCGTTTAAAGATTTTGCTCGAACGATCCGGAGGAAAAAAATGGCGCCAGAGGGATCTTTTGCCATTGGCCGTGCTCGGTTTGAATTTCTGATCCGCGAGCAACTGGGCCTCGATCTATCACTTCCAGAAGCCCTCGCCGAAGGGGGGCACCAGATCGAGCGTCAGGAATTTCTTCTTCGGGAAGCAGCGAAAAAATATGGCAAGAAATCCGCTCGCGATTTGATCGATGAAGCTGCTGCTGCGTGGACACCCCAAGCCCCGCTCATCGAAGTTTACCGGACCGCCACCGAGCGTATGAAAAAAAACCTCGCTCAACTGGGGTTGGTAACACTTCCCAAAGGGGAAAAGTTGGACGTGCTCCCTGTCCCTCCATTCCTTAAACACCAATTTCCGACAGCAGCCTACAGCGCGCCCGAGCCGTACTCGAAACGCCAAACCGGCATTTTCTGGGTCAATGATTTGAGCTTGGACGAGAGCGATCCTACTAAAAAACTCGCTGAAATCCGTCAACACCATGGCCTCGAACTCACGAGCGTGCATGAGGGGTATCCAGGTCATCACCTTCAGTTTGTTGTCCAATTCCAGCATGCAAGCCGTCTGCGGCGTCTTTTTTCGCATTCCATCTTCTACGAGGGTTGGACAATGTGGTGTGAAAAAATGGCCATCGATAGCGGGTTGGTTGATATTCCTAAGGCTGACCTGATCCAGCTTCACGATGCCTTATGGCGCGCCCACCGGATTGTGATCGATTGCGGATTGCAGGACGGTTCGCTTAGCCACGCCGAAGCCAGCTCCCGCCTTGTCGCAGGGGTTCAATTTACGCCAGCGCGAGCCAGCGCCGATGTGAATTGGTACACATCCCAACCGACCGTGCCGATGAGTTATCTGCTTGGCCGTTTGGAAGTCGAGAAGCTCCATTGCCATCTTGTTTTGGGGCAAAAGTGGCCAGTGAAGAAATTCAACGATTGGATGCTGTCCCATGGAGCGATCCCTTATAGTTGGATCTGGCGGGCCGCTCTCCAGCAGGCCTAGTTTCTTCACTTTTACGAATCGATGGCTGCAAAAGATAAAAATCTCACTAAAGAGCATTACCAAAGGCTTCGACAACTCGATTGCAGTGAGCTTTGGAATAACGAGGTCGCTGCATTTGATCGCGCCAACGAGAGGGACAGAGTTTCACTCGTTGCTGTTGTGCGGGCTGTGGGAGTTGTTTTTTCTGAATCCGGTTCTCTAGAGCAAAAAGATCAGGCTAGAGCATGGCTTCGAAAACTCTTGAACGACCCACAAGAAAAAGTCCGCCGCTACGCGATGACTGCTCTGCCGAAACTAGGTGGATCTGCCGAGGAGGAGAAGGATCTCTTGGGGCTCTTGGCCGCGAGCGTTTCTGATCGTGAGAAGAAGCATCTGGGTCAGGCTCTTGAAAAGATCGGGGGAGCTGCCACCGTGGCTCAGGCGGGAATGTATGGGGGCCTCGCTCGAACGATTCAAAAGGCCCAGGCGAACCTCGCTCGTTTTGAGGAGCCGGGTTCGATTTCCTTGGATGTTGAGTTGCCTGATCAGAATCAGTTTCTCATCCATCTCCGGTGCCGTAGAGGGCTCGAGCGAATATTGGAGGCCGAAGTGACAGAGCATGCGGGAGCCGACAAAAAGTTCCGAACCAGACGAACGGAGCAAGGCTTAGTGGTGCTGGAGGCAATTGCCCCATTTCGGCTTTCGGATCTCTTTTCTTTTCGTTGCTTTGCTTCAGTTGCCTTTCTCCTTGGCAGCCACGAACAAAGCGAAAATGAGGCTGATGCTTTGTCGCGTCTCATCGCTTCGCCACGTACGCTTTCCCTTCTTCAAACCCTCACCGAGGGACCGATCCGGTATCGGTTGGATTTTTCGGCGCGCGGACACCAACGCGGATTGGTGCGCGAGGTGACGGATCGTGTTTTTGAGCTTTGTCCCGCCTTGATTAACGATTCCCGTCACGCGCCATGGCAGATTGATATTCACCAAAATGCCCGCGAGGCCTTTGTCGAGCTAACGCCGAAACTTCGTCCTGACCCAAGGTTTTC
>RFZT01000190.1 GCA_009920585.1 bacterium | reverse complement strand
GGATGCGACCTCGATTGAAAGGATCAAAAAACACATCCCCATGTCGGGCGATGAAGTGCCCAGGAAGATTGATCCCCTCGATCTTCATCCCAGCGCGGGCCGCGACCATTTGATAAAGAAGGGTCAGCGTGATCGGAATCCCCATGCGGGTCTCGATGATGTAGGGGAGGTGGGAATTTTCTTCGCAGTAATATTGAACCGAATTCCCACGAATCTCGAGTTCCTCACCAAGAAATTCCGACAAAAGTTGAACACGCTCGGCATTATCCGAAACGCAAGCCACACGCTCCAGAAACTCACTCCCCCAGTCGTTGATCTGATCCCGAAAGTCGAGCAGGGATGCGCTCGGATCAATCACCTTCGCTAGAGCCCAAGCGGCCTCCTCGATATCGAAGATCTCACCCGAGAGAAGGCAGAGGAGATTAAAATCATCCTCGGCACGGCAGCCATCGATGTGAGTGAGAACATCGCGAGCATGAAACGAAACACGGGCATCGTCCGCATTCGCGAGTTCTTGGAGGGCGGAGGGATTTTCTTCCCCGATAACGGTCAATTGTTCTTTTACCAATCGGATCGTATCGGGATCGTCGTCACTGAGGAGTTTGGCTAAAGCCAGCGTGGTGGAACCCATTTGAGTTTTAATAAACTCGGGTTTCACCCCGTTGCAAGCGATGACTTTTTTGATAGGCGCGCGGAAGCCGAAAAAGCGGTTCCGCTCTCACTTATCAAGAAACGCTATCCAAGCCGAAGGCGGTATGGGCCAACTTGGCAGCTAACTCGATCTGAGCTTCGTCAATGATGACGGCGATCTTGATCTCCGAAGTCGAGATCATCTGAATATTGACTCCACCGTGACCAAGGCTCTCGAAGAGCGTTGCAGCGACTCCGGAGTGGGAGCGCATACCGATCCCGACTACACTGAGCTTCGCGATGCCACTTTTCTTGGTGACTTGACCAGCACCGATCTCGGCCGCCACGCGGTCGATGAGATCACCGAGTTTCTCAAGCTCGTCCGCGCTCAACGTGAACGAAATGTCCGTGGACCCGCTCACAGACACGTTTTGAACGATGACATCGATAATCACATTTGCTTCCGACAACGCCGTGAAGATGCGGGAGGCCGTACCAGGCTTATCCGGAACGTTGGTGATGGTGACTTTGGCTTGTTTACGCTCGATGCTGACGCCGCGGACGACGACATTTTCGAGACCGATTGATTCTTCTTTCACAATGGTTCCCCGGTTGGTGTTGAAACTGCTGCGCACCTCGAAAGGCACTTTGAATTTTTTGGCAAACTCGACCGAGCGAGACTGCATGACCTTCGAGCCGCTGCTGGCCATTTCGAGAAGCTCGTCATAGGCGATCACGTCGATCTTGCGGGCGTTAGGAACGACTCTTGGGTCGCAGGTATAAACGCCATCGACATCCGTATAGATCTCACACATGTCCGCTTTAACGGCCGCCGCGATGGCGATCGCCGTGAGATCAGATCCACCGCGACCGAGTGTAGTGATGCGACCCTCAAGTGTCTGGCCTTGGAAGCCTGCGACGATACAGACAAAACCTTCCTTGAGGTATTGGCGGACTTGGCGGGGTGCGATGTTGGAAATCTTGGCCTTCGTGTGAATGCCATTCGTGATGATGCCGGCTTGGGCGCCTGTGAGCGAAACAGCCTTTCCTCCGAGCGCATTGATGGCCATGGCGGTGAGCGCAATTGTCGTCTGCTCGCCAGTGGCCAGAAGCACGTCCATTTCTCTCTCCGTCGGATGAGAGGAAACATCGCGAGCCAGTTTAATGAGCCCATCGGTAACTCCCGACATCGCCGAGACAACGACCACGATCGAGTTTCCCTCCTGCTGAGAGGCGATCACTCGACGGGCGACGTTGAGGATTCTTTCTGGTGTGCCGACGGATGTGCCGCCGTATTTTTGAACGATCAATGCCATGAGAAAAGGGTCAGTTTTTGTCCAGCACCGCACGAACGGCGTTCAATGTCGCATCCGATTCGGATGGAGTGAAGTTACCGAATTTCACGGGCGTATCGGAATCCTTGAGTCCATGCCCAGTCACGGTGAGAACGATCTTCGCGCCGGGACGGAGCGCCGTACTGAAGGGGCAGGAAGCACAACGTGAACAGGAGAGGCATTTGAGCAATCCAGCGACACTTGCCGCGCTGGCTGGCTCGACAAAAATCCCCTCATTCACAGCAAGCCAACTTTGAGCAGCCATGATCTCCTCGTCGGTCACAATATCGATACAGCCGCCGGACTGGGAAACGGCATCATTAGCACCCTGCCAACTCGCGGGATTGCCTATGCGGATGGCCGTGGCGACCGTATCGGGATGCTCAATCGGATGGCCATTGAAAATCGGGGCCGATCCGGCAGCTTGGAAACCCACCATTCGTGGGAGTCGAGTGGATCGACCGGCGGCATGGAATTCTTGGTAGCCCTTCCAATACGCCGTGATGTTGCCTGCATTTCCAACAGGAAGAATGTGAATATCGGGTGCATCTCCGAGATCCTCGATCACCTCAAAAGCGGCCGTCTTCTGTCCCTCGATGCGATGAGGGTTGATCGAATTCACAATTGCCACGCTTTCGACTCCACCGAACTCACGGACAATGCGGAGGGCATCATCGAAGTTACCGCGTATCGCAACAACTTTGGCTCCGTAAACAAAAGCCTGCACCAGCTTGCCAATCGCGATCTTACCCGCTGGCAAAATCACAGCGCACTTGACCCCAGCGCGCGCCGCGTAGGCGGCAGCGGCAGCGGAAGTATTGCCAGTGGAGGCACAGATGACTGTTTTTGCCCCTTCTTCCACAGCCTTTGATATCGCCACGGTCATGCCACGGTCTTTGAATGAACCCGTGGGGTTGAGGCCCTCGTATTTGAGATAAACCTCGGCCCCGGTTTTTTCACTGAGTCGCGGGGAATGAATGAGTGGGGTCGATCCTTCACTCAGAGAGATGACGGGCGTTGAAGCGGATACCGGAAGAAATTCGCGGTAACGGTGAATGACACCTTTATCGTTAAGCGGCTCGTTCACGAGAAGGACTCCATGTGCAGTAAAAGTGGCGTGCCTTTCACGCAAGGCAGCGAGGCGAGTTCATCGGCCGTTTTTTTCATTGGCCCATATGGAGCATCGTGGAGTGTTAAAATGAGAGGCACTGCGCCGTCAACCAACCCTTCGGGCTGGATCACCGAAAGAATGCCGATATCGGCCTTCGCTAATGTGCCGGCGATTTGGGCTAAAACGCCCGGGCGGTCTTCGACACCAAGGCGCAGATAGTATTTCGAGATCGTTTGGTCAATCGGTTTGCAGCGACCATAGAGATCATGCGATGTGAATCCTATGCAGGCTCGTGGTGACTCCAAGAAAGCGGCCGCCTCAGCGAGATCGGCTAATACGGAACTCGATGTGGGGTCCTGTCCAGCACCGCGACCATAGAACAGGGCATCACCAACCACGTCGCCACGTACGGCGACAGCATTGAAGACCCCATTCACGGAGGCAAGTACGTGGGATTTGGGAATGAGTGTCGGAACCACGCGAACCTCAATTTCGCCAGCCTCATCGGCCTTGATCGAGGCGAGAAGCTTGATTCGGTAATTCAACTCATTCGCGAAACGGATATCGGCGGCGGTGACCTTTTCAATGCCTTCGACAAGCACATCAGCGGGATTGATCCAAAAACCATACGCGAGCGAGGCAAGAATGATGGCCTTGTGAGCAGCGTCCCAACCATTCACGTCCAAAGCGGGATCGGCCTCGGCGTAGCCCAATCTCTGAGCATCCGCGAGCACCGGTGCAAAATCCGCCCCCTCCTCTGTCATACGTGTGAGGATGTAGTTGCTGGTGCCATTAAGGATTCCATGAATGGCCTCAAAACGATTTCCCACGAAGGCCTCGCGGACGGACTTGATGATCGGTATGCCGCCAGCCACAGCCGCCTCATAAAAAACAGGCACACGCTTTTCGTGGGCCAGCTCAAAAATTTCGCGACCATGCTCAGCGAGGAGAGCCTTATTGCCCGTGACCACGATTTTCCCTGCGTGGATTGCTTTTTTAACGAAAGCCAACGGAATATCGATTCCCCCCATGAGCTCCACCACGACATCAATCGAGGAGTCCAACAAGAGATCATCAGGCGACGTCGTGAAAATCTCAGCGGGGGCATCTACGTCACGGACCTTTTGAAGATCACGAACGGCGATCCGGCGAACTTCAAATTTCACACCCAGTCGCTGCTCCAGCAAGGAGCCGTTGCGAAGGAGGTTTTTGTAAACCCCAGCTCCCACAGTTCCAAATCCGGCCAATCCAATTCCTATTTTTCTGATCATCGAAGAACGGGGAATATCACCGCACTGCCTAGGCAGTGTAAAGCCAGAACGAGAAAAAATCAGGCCCAGTCCTGAAGTTGGCTTGGCTCTTGCGTGTGATAGGCCGTTTTAGAGATCTGCCTCATCTGACGAATGCGCACGCGGGCTTGGGTTAACTCGTCCAACTCCGCCTTCATCGATTCCACCATGCGGTCGAGTTCACTGCGATTGGCTTCACGTAGAGCATCAGCCACCGCCAACCTTTTTTTGATAGATTCAGCTTTTGCAGGGGCAAAATCGATTTTTTCTAAAAGCTCAGAAATCGCAAACGCCAAATCAGCTTGCTGCGGTAGAAGCTCCAACAAATTCTCGCCTTCATTTCTCCTAATGAAAAAAACCTCCGTGCGGAGGTTTTGTTCATACGTGGAGAGGAGAGTTTCGAGACGCTTCTCCTCAGTCGAAAAAGAGAGTTTGGGTATCAGCATTTGGCACCTAGGCCGGATT
>RFZT01000189.1 GCA_009920585.1 bacterium | reverse complement strand
CAAGTCTTCAAAAAGTTGAGAAATGGAGCGACGACGACGTGTAGCCAGATGCTGTGCGAATTCACGGATCTCTGGGTGAACGGTGAGGTTTAATTTTCCTCTTAAGGACTTCTCAGGTTTATTTTTCATTTTCCGGTTTTAATTTTAAAAAGAACTTTTGGTTTTTTAAAGCTCTTCGAGTTATTTAATGCGCACCAAACTCAGCGTAATCAATACTTTTTTTGTCATTTAATCAAATTATTTGATGGAATGTGTCGCTGGCATGGCGCGAGCGCTATTTCAAGGACACCTTAACTGCTTGGATGACTTTTTCCATAGGGATTTCCTCCATGCAGCGAAAATCGATGGGGCACTCGCGAAGAAAGCAGGGACTGCACTCGACCTTCTGGCGGATCACCACGCTGCGCGGACCACGCGGGCCGGTGAATGTCGGTTCCGTGGACCCGAAAATCGAGACCAGCGGAGTCCCAATAAAATCGGCGAGATGCATCGTGCCTGTATCGTTCGTAACAAGAACAGAAATTCCCGCCAAGAGATCCATCAAATCTTCAAGAGTGGTTTTACCCGTCAGATCGGTAACGTTGGGTATGCCCAATGAGATTTTTTTTGCGACAGGTGTGTCTGCGGAGGTACCGACGATCACCCACTGGCAATCCATCGTCTCGTTGAGTTGGAGGATGAGTTGGCGGAATTGATCAGCCGGCCAGCGCTTGGCGGATCCGTATTCCGCGCCGGGACAGATGCCGATCACCCGTTCCTTGCGGTTTGGTTTCCAAAGGGGATTGGCCGGCGGGCGCTCATCGGCTCCGCAGCGCGCGGCAATGCGCCAATAGACATCGGCCTGATGCACTGGCTGATTTGCTGGAGGCCGCTTCCCATCGGGGATGATTTGATCCAGAAGCCAATGTCGATAATGACCCTTGAATCCCACCCGTCGAGGAATGCCTGCTAGCCAGACTTCCAAAGCGGACCGCAAGGAATTCGGAAAAAGAACCGCCACATGAAAACGTCCCCGCAGGCGGCGGGCAACGGAAAAGACGGACTCGTCTTTTTCGATTTCGATCACTTCGTCCACGCCTCCCACCCTGCGCCAAAACCCAGCTAACTTAGCGGGGGTCAGCACGGCGAGGTGCGCGTCGGGGCGACCGAATTTGAACGCCCGCACGGCATCCACGCTCATCACCGCGTCGCCCAACCAATTCGGAGAGCGGACGACAACTCGGAATGGACTCACCGAAGCTGCCCCACCGGGAAGATAGATGCCGCGCTTGGCGCCATTGATGAGAAAATTCGGCAACGGTGTCTTCCAGCGATTATGGACCCAAAACCAATCCGCAGGGGAAGTACGAACCTGCTTCTCAAGGGCCTGATTGATGTCGAGTGTGAGCTTTTCGGGTTTGGCGGAATCCCACGGAATTTCTTCGCTCATCACAACCCTCCAACGGGCGAACCCATCAGTATAAATCGCAACCGGTATCACTGCCGCATCGGTGCGCATGGCGAGAGTCGCTGCAAGCGGCGAGGTCGAACAAAGACGATTAAAAAACGGCGTCCAAACTCCGCTATTTCCTGCGTGCTGATCCACTAGTACACCCACCCCGCCTGGCTCGCGAAGCAACATGAGTGCTTCCTGAAATCCCTTCTTGCGATCAAAGGTCAGTAAACCGAGGCGGCGGCGGTCGCGGTTCACGAGATCATCGACAAGCTTGTTGTGAAGGGCTTGATACACCGTACCGAAGCGGGCTTCCGGTATCTGGAAAACAAGTTGGGCATAAAGTTCCCAATTTCCAATGTGATTGATCGCTAACACCACCGGCCGACCGTTTGCGATATTTTGTCGAATCAGATCCAGATTCTCGATGCGGACGATGCCTAGAATCTGGCGCTGAGAGAGCGAGGGCACCTTGAAGGCACAAACGGCATTGGCGCCGAGAGTCGTGAAATGCCGGAAAGTCAATCGCCGGATTTCCCCTTCCGACATCTCGTCAGCAAAAGCAATCGTCAGATTTTCCCTTGCGAGCCGCCGGTAGCCGGGCAGGATAAGCCACATTAATGCTCCGATCGCTTGCCCGAGCAAAAAACACACAGAAAGTGGCAGGCAACGGATCAAACCCACAGTCAACAATGCAAAAATGTAAACCAGTCGTTCGGCCATGATGGACAATCAAACTACTGAGAAAAAATCCCAGACGGAATCGAAATCCATCTTCCCAGGCGGAGTCGTCGGTATTCTTGGAGGAGGCCAACTCGGCCGAATGCTCGCCATCGCGGCTCGCCGCATGGGCTACAGCGTTCATGCTTACGAACCCCAACCCGATTGCCCAGCAGGACAAATCTGCGATCTCGAGGTCAACGCCCCCTACACCGATGCCGACGCATTGAAAAAATTCGCCAATGGGGTGGATGTGGTTTCTTTCGAATTTGAGAACATCCCACGTTCGGCAATTGAGACCGTTTCTGAGATGCGGCCGGTGCATCCGCGCGGCGAAGTCCTCCACATTTGCCAGAACCGGGAACGCGAGAAGACATTCCTGCACTCGAACGGCTTTCCCTGTGCGCCCTTTCGCGTGGTGGATTCCGCCGCCAGCCTCGCCGAGGCGCTCCAAGAAATCGGAACCCCTTCGGTGCTCAAGACGGCGGATTTCGGCTATGACGGCAAGGGGCAGATCAAACTCGATGCTGGGGCTGATGCCACCGAAGTCTGGAACCGTTTCAGGGCACCAAGGGGCGTGCTAGAAAAATGGATCTCCTTCCGCGCCGAACTCTCCGTCGTATGTGCCCGCAGCACCGATGGAAAAACGGTGGCCTTCCCTGTCTCGGAAAACCAACACTCGCACCACATCTTGGATCTCTCGATCGTTCCAGCGCGCTTTCCGGATGACGTCCTTGAATCCGCAACCCGCCTCGCCACGCAGATCACAGAGGCACTGGATGTCGTTGGCTTGCTCGCCGTGGAGTTTTTTCTCACCGACGACAATCAACTCGTCGTTAACGAACTCGCTCCCCGCCCCCACAATTCCGGTCACTTCACCTTTGACGCCTGTATGACGAGCCAGTTCGAGCAACAACTCCGCGCTGTTTGTGGTCTGCCGCTGGGTTCACCTGATCTGATGAGCCCCGTCGTGATGTGGAATCTCCTCGGCGATCTCTGGAATAACGGAGAGCCTGATTGGAACGTGATCCTCGAAAACCCGCGCGCCAAGCTCCACCTCTATGGAAAGAGCGAAGCTCGTCCGGGAAGAAAAATGGGGCACGTCTGCGTGATGGCCGAATCGACGGAACAAGCGATTCGGGAAATCGAGACGATGAAGCAAAGGCTCACACACTGAATTCCCGAGGTTGACCGATTTTTTCGAGCAACCGCGGGATGTCGAGGTGGCGGGCAATGAGCTCTTGGATGCTCTGAATCTTGTCGAGGTCCCTCGGTTCGATCTTGATCGTCAGTGAATGGATTTTTTGAGCGATGGCATAGGATTCCATCTTCGAGTAGACGACCGGCAGACTCGTCGTGGTGAGCATCGAGATCAGCTGCGGGTGCGGCTTGAGCCCATCCGAAAGAACTAGCCCAGAAAGAAGTCCCGGTTCATGCAACCCCTCTTGGGATATCGCCGCTAGGACAATATCCTCGCGGTCGCCGGGCACCACTAGGAGCGTTCTAGGCGTGATATTGCGCAAGAGATTGGCCGAGCTCACCGCGCCAATGACGACATTGGCGACCAGATTGCGCGCGAGCGCGCGATTGCAAACGAATTCACCCGAAATGGTCGCCGCAATCTGTTCCAAGGATGGCTGAGAAAGCATTTTTTGCATTGGCACAACCCCCAACAACTCCAAGCCCAATCGTTCGAAACCTCGGCGCGCAAAATCGGCCACGTAGTCCATCTTATCCACACGCACCTTATTCATCACGACACCGACAACCTCGACACCTTCGCGATCAAAGAGAGCCTTATTGAGCGCCACTTCGTCGATCGGTCGGCCGATTCCACCAGGAGAGACGAGAAGAACCTTGCTGCCAAGCAGACGCGCGACAGTCGCATTCGAGAGGTCAAATACAGACCCCACTCCCGCATGACCGCTCCCCTCGATGATGGTGAAGTCTTTTTCCCAACTGGAACGATCGAAGGAATGCCAGATCCTTTTGACGAGGGCTTCGTGGTTGGCTTCTTTGATATACCGGCGAGTGAAGTCCGGCTCAACCGCGATAGGGCTCATGTCCTCAATCGGAATCCGAGTGTCAAATGTGGACTGGATGAGAAGGCTGTCATCATCGATGCGATGGCCGTCCACTTCAGTGAACCGTTGGCCGACAGGCTTGATGTAGCCGATCTCAGGGAATCGACCACGAAGTGCAGAGTAAAGCCCCAGAGATGCCGTCGTCTTGCCGGCATCCTGCTCCGTCGCGGCGATGAAAATGCGCGGCGTTGTCGTGTTCACAGAATCAATCCGCCGTATCTGGTGGCGGATAAAGTTTCCGATACTCAACCGCCTGCAGACCCACGATAGCAGCCATCGCCGCCATATTATCCGAAGAAACTCCCAGCGGGATATCAACGGCGGGGCGGGTGAATCCCATCAAAATCTGACCGTAGGTTTGGCACTCAGAAAAGAGCTGAACGAATTTCACCGAGATGTTGCCACTATTCAGATCAGGAAAAATGAGGACGTTCGCTTTCCCCGCGACATGACTCTCAGGCATTTTCATTTCAGCAAAAATCGGATCGAGCGCTGCATCGGCCTGCATCTCACCGTCGATCGACATATCGGCTCCGACTTGTTCCGCAATGTGGCGGGCGAGAGTCACTGCTCCAGCTACCTTCTCTGTGGAT
>RFZT01000188.1 GCA_009920585.1 bacterium | reverse complement strand
AATCTCGCAGTTGGTGTTGGTGGGAGTGACGTCAGAGAAGGGGGCGTTTTTCAGGAGATTGGCGAAGGTCTCATTACTTTCGATAAAGTAGCGGTAGAGGTTGTAACTTTGGCGGCCATGGCTTCCGGCGAGTGGGCCCTTGTTTCCATAAGCAAGAAAGTACGCTACGGCACAAAGGTCGCTTTTGTTGTTGGTGTTCTGCGCTGTGGCGGGGAGCGTTGTGAGAAATCCGATCTGGCTATTCGGGCGGGTCGAGGCATCGCTGCCGGGGAGGTTGGTAAGAAAGTAGGCTGAGTTTGTGGAGGTGAGGAGATTTCGAAGGTCAGCGGAAACGACTTGCACCGCTGCTCGGGCTTCGCGGTACGCCTCGGCGCGGTTTTCTGCTGTCCGCCAGAGTGTCGTCGATCCATGAACGATATTCAAAAGAACAACCAAAAGGATCGAAAGCACGGAAATCGCAACGAGGATTTCCAAGAGGGAAAAGGCTTTTTTGACAGGATGGACAGGATTTTCAGGATTTCCAAGAGGGGAGGATTTGGGGCGATAGGATTTGTGTTTTCTTTTTACCTGTAAGGATGCGGCGCCAAAGTTGAGGATAAGGCCGATTTCCAGTCCGGTAGATTGAAGATAGTTTACAAGTTGAGCCTCATGCGCGGGGTGGATTTCTTGGGATGCCTTAAGTTCAAGAATCACGCAGTTATCCACGATCACATCGGCAACAAAGTCGCCGACTTGTTCTCCTTCGTAGTAGACGGGGATGTGGTGATTTTTAACCGCTTCGATAGCCGCTTTTTTTAATTCGATAAGCAGGGCGTTTTGATAAACGGACTCCAGATAACCTGGCCCAAGGGATTGATGGACCCGCAACGCACACCCGATGATCTTCTCCGTTAATGCTGCCTTTTCCATTTCCTGTATTGATCCTGTTAATCTTGAAAATCCTGAAAATCCTGTCGAAAACTAATACCCCATCAGTGTCACGAAAGTGTTTGTTGTTCGGGAGGATGCTGGGGCAGAGGCGGGGGAGGTGATGGACACTTCGACTCGGGAGAGGTTGGAAATACCTGTATTAGTAGCAACGCTGACAATTCCTAGAAATTGGACGCCCATGTCGTTGATCGGGGCCTCGCTGGAGGGGGAGCTTCGCACCTCACAGGCGTCTCCGAAAGCCAGGTAGTTGGTTCCATCCGAGGTCAGGTCTATCGCCTTCGTGTCGCCATGAGCGCTGATGGAAACGGGGCGGTTTGTGCCGGTGCTGGCTTGTAACTCGGCAAAGATTCTTTGGGCAATAATGGAGGAATCCGTCTCCAACATGCTGTCTTTGGCCGTATTGAGGGCGATGGGGAGCATTCCCACGATGGCAACGACGGCGAAAGAAACGATCCCAATGGCCAACAGGACCTCGATAAGAGAAAAGGCCTTAACGCTCCGGCTTGGCGTTGGGAGGGGGGCCGGAGGAGTCATCAGAGAGAACTCATCTCAAGCGTGCTTCTTCCAGTGTAGTGGGCTATGGTGATGACCTCGAAGCCGCCGTTGATTTTCTTTTGGGCGGAGAGGATTTCGTCGTTTCCATCGGCGGAATCTCGGACGCCCTCGGTGAGGGCGACGACCATCTGGCTCGAGTCATCGGGATGGGCGACACTGCCGTTGCTGTTGAATCGAATGCCACCGATGTCATCGAGATCGGATGAGGCAGGACCACCAGGCAGTTCTGTGGGGGATATCGATTGGCTGGCAAGGAGATCCGTGTCCTCGCTAAAGACGCTTTCGTCATTGGCCGGTTTATAAAACAAAACGCCATTAGGCAGCTCGATCCAGCGCGAGAGGGGCTCCCAATCGGTACCGGCTTCGTTCTTTTGAAGTACAACCATGGCATCGGCTTCAGCACCCTCTCGTCTCCAAAAAAGCACAAAAACATCGCGTCCTTTTTCCAATGCTGCGACGCGGGATTGTTCCAAAGTATTCATCACCGAAATCACGGCCCCTTTGCGTCCGGTAGAACCTAGGAGTGGTGCCAGTGAAGGAATGGCTAGAACCGCCAAAAGACAAAGGATCGCAGCTGCAGCGAGTAACTCAATCAAGGAAAAGGCTCGTTCGCTCCGCAGGGTCGGTGAGAATTCCGGTCGGTAGCGGCTGCAAAAAATGGCTTTTGATGTCTTCATGATATGTGGATGTCAGTTTAAAAATTGGGCCAACTTCAATCGCCTTGAAGCGGTCTTGAAATAGGTCAGATATTGCAATTTTTTTATTTTAAGGAAGTTCCCCTTCGTGGCAATTTGTTTTTTCACGTCATCCGTCTGTCTGCTGGGCAAATGCGATCCTTGGACGTGTGGATTTGAGCCGCGAGCGAAGACAAAAAAAGCGAGCCCGCCTTGATGGCGGGCTCGCTGCGAAGGTGGGGGTGGCTTGGGTTTGGCCCAAGGGTAGGGTGTTTTAGGCGATGGTAACCTCTTTTGCGAGGTAGACATCTTGAATGGCATTGAGCAACTTGGCTCCATCAGCCATGGGACGCTGGAAGGCTTTGCGGCCCGATATGAGTCCCGTGCCGCCGGCGCGCTTGTTGATGACAGCCGTCATCACGGCGTCTTCAAGGTCGTGTTTGCCGGATGCGCCACCGCTATTAATGAGGCCGGCACGGCCCATGTAGCAATTAACAACTTGATAGCGGCAGAGATCGATCGGGTGGTCGGTGGTGAGTTCGGAGTAAATGCGCTCGTCGAGTTTGCCGTAGCTCGAGCCGCCGGAGTTGAGGGCTTTGAAGCCGGCGTTGTTTTCCGGAAGTTTTTGTTTGATGATGTCCGCTTCGATGGTGCAGCCGAGGTGGTTCGCTTGGCCGGTAAGGTCAGCTGATACATGGTAGTCTTTATCGCCCTTCACATTGAAGGCGGGATTGCGCAGGTAGCACCAGAGGACGGTCGCCATGCCGAGCTCGTGGGCGAGAGCGAAGGCCTCGGCGACTTCCACGATCTCGCGGTGGGCGTCATCCGAGCCAAAGTAGATCGTGGCTCCAATGGCCGCCGCGCCCATGTCCGAGGCTGTCTTCACTTTGCCGAACAAGATTTCCTTGAAGGCGTTCGGGTAGGTGAGGAGTTCGTTGTGGTTGATCTTAACGATAAAGGGAATCTTGTGCGCATACTTGCGTGAGACAGCGCCCAGAACGCCGAAGGTAGAAGCGACAGCGTTGCAACCGCCTTCGATCGCGAGTTTGACGATATTTTCCGGATCAAAATAGGCAGGGTTTTTTGCGAAGCTGGCTCCGGCGGAGTGCTCGATGCCTTGATCTACGGGGAGGATGGAAACATATCCGGTGCCGGCAAGGCGGCCGGTATTATAGATCCGTTGGAGATTATTCAGAACCCTTTGGTTTCTGTCTGTGTGGGCGAAAATGCGATCCACGAAATCCGGGCCAGGCAGATGGAGTATGTCTTTGGAGACGGTCTTCGATGTGTGGTTGAGGACTGATTTATGTCAGGGACAATATTGGGTATAGACTACAATGCTGAAAAATCATGCGAAATCCGATAGGGATTGACTATAGGGTGTGTGCCTGCGAGGGTGACATATATCTTATCTATGCCATTTCCCGTTTTTGCTATTATTTTTACAGCGCTCATAGGTTGTGTATGGTGGGTAAGCCGAGACGATAAGGGGATTTCCTGATCTGCTCAGAGGACTGTTAAATTAGAGATTTTCAAAAACCCGATGTTTTCCTGGATTTGTTTTGAGTGGGAACTTTCAAACTTGGACCTACCCGTCCCTTTGAGCGCGCCGCTTGTCATACGCGCCGCTCTGCCTAGCGAGAAGGCAACTGTTTTAAAGGTGCTCTTGAGCGCGTTTTCGATGGATACGGCTTGGGGAGATATCAGTCGCCGCTTGCAGGAAGGGATTGGACATTTTGTTGACCGCGCTTTTGAAAAAGCCGACCCATCTTGCATTGTAGCTCTGCATGGCCAGCGCATCATTGGGGCTTCCTTGCTGGACACCAATACGGAGGCGGCAAACCACCTCTTGAGCGGACCTATGATTCTGCATGAATATCGCAATAGGGGGCTAGGTTCCGGAATGTTGGCGGCCTCGCTCACCTTCCTTAAAGATAAGGGCGTTTTGAACGCGCGGGGCGTGACGCGAGGGAACTCCATCTCGGCTCGTTTCATTTACACCAAATTTTCCAGCAACCAAACGCCCTTCACTCTCGATCCGCTCCAAGTATCCGGACGCTGAAGCATTTTTTCGCTTCCCTCTGAAGGTCAGATAAGGAATGGTGTGCCGCATGGCGCAAGGGTTTTTCGATCGTTACGAATCGGAGGGGTTTTTTGACGAAATGTTCGAGGGGGATGGGAAGGTTCGCCCACACTACCAGCGGATTCTGGAACGTTTCTCGGAAATGGATGCTCAGACATTTGAGCGAAAGCGCGCGCTGGCTGAAAAAGCCTATCTCAACCAAGGGATCACCTTTACGATTTACAGCGGAGATGAGGGCACTGAGCGAATCATGCCGTTCGATCTGGTTCCTCGCATTATTCCATCGGATGAGTGGAAGGTTCTCGAGCGAGGTCTCGAGCAACGCTTGCGGGCGTTGAATCTTTTCCTCCACGATATTTACCACGATCAGCGGATCATTCGGGAAGGCGTCATCCCCTTGGAAATCATCCGCACGGCGAAACACTACCGTCCTGAGTTGATCGGAGTCGACGTGCCGCACGATATCTACATTCACGTGTGCGGAACAGATCTCATTCGCGGCGCGGATGGTGGATATCTTGTTCTCGAAGACAATGGGCGCTGCCCGTCAGGTGTCTCCTATTTATTGGAAAACCGCCAAGCGATGAAGAG
>RFZT01000187.1 GCA_009920585.1 bacterium | reverse complement strand
GGATTCGAACCCGCGGTAGGTTACCCTACGTTCGATTTCGAGTCGAGTGCCTTAAACCGGACTCAGCCACCCTTCCTTGTAGGAGAAGCATATCATTACGCATTACGCTTCCGTGATAATGAAGCTAATCGCTGAATCTTTCCCTCGCAAGAAAAATCGCCCTTTTCTCCGCTTGCAGTTTCAACTCGAAGCAAAGTATTGATCTGGTGTTTCCGTGCGGGCAATCTCTCTTGCATCACGTGATATCGACGATCTTTTCTTAAACTAAAACCACTCTTCTTTCTATGGTAAAAAAACTACTTCATACCCGCTACCGCGTCACAGATCTCGAAAAAACAATCACATTTTACCGAGATGTACTCGGCCTTGAAGAAGTCCGACGCAGCGAGAGCGGGCGCGGCTCGAAGCTTGTTTTCTTCAAAGCACCAGGGAGCGAGGAGTTGATCGAAATATGCAAGTATGATGCAAGCGGCCCCGTGCAAGTCGGACCTGATCTCACTCACCTCGCTTTTGAGGTAGAGGACATCTCTGCCTTCGCTCAACATTCGGCGGCGCTTGGTTATCCACTGAGTGATGGCCCACATCGCAGCTCGAATGGCTCCGTGATTGCCTTCATTGACGCTCCGGAAGGCTACGAGGTTGAGCTCATCCAACCTGCCGCAAGTTAGAAATTAGGGCTCGATCGTTTCTAGAAATTTGAAATTTCCTTCCTCGACTTTCAAAATCGAGACAGGAATAGGAACTAGCGATTCGGGATTAAAGTTGATGACGCCGGTAAGCCCGGTGAAGCTTTTTATCGAGCGCAAGGCATCGCGCAGTTCTACGCGGTCGGTTCCTCCGCTGGCCTTGAGGGCATCAGCCAACACCTTCAGAGCATCGTATCCTAGAGCAGCCATAGCTGGAGGCGTAGTGGTCTGCTTCAATGCATACGCCGCCAAAAATGTGCGACCTGATTCCGTGGTGATCTCGGGATTGAAGCGGGCTGGTGCGTAGCAATTATTGGCGGCATCTCCTGCGGCAGAAAGAAAATCCAAAGAATCCCAAGAACCCGTCCCAAGAAAAGGCATGTTCAGACCCAGTAATCGGGCCTGTTTAATAATTTCGGCCGCCTGATCGGCGGGAGCAGGCAAATACACCACATCCGGATTTTTCCGTTTGATTATCGTTAATTGCTTCGAAAAATCTCGCGACGCAAGATCGTAGGGTTCGCCAGCAACAATATGCTTTCTTTTGAATTCTTTTAAGAAGGCTGTAGCTAGGTTCCGAGCATAATCACTATACACATCATACAGAAAAATCGCAGTGCTCGCACGAAGCGAAGATGCAAACTTCGCCATCACTTCTCCGGAGTAAAAATCTACCGAAGAGAGTCGAAAAACCCATGGCTCTTTATCTGGAATCCCCGGCATCGTGGAGCCCAGCGCGAGCATCGGAATCTTGAGTTTATTGGCCATGTGAGCCGCCTCGTCACTTCCGGCAGACACGCCGCCAATCACAGCAACAACATTGTCAATCTCGAGTAAATCCTTCACCGCGGTCCCGGCCCTGTCAGCCTCAGATTTTGTGTCGCGAACAATCAATCGGACTAATTGCCCATCGATGCCTCCCTTGGCATTGATTTCCTCCGCCGCTACAACAAGACCGTTCAATGCTGCCCCACCACTTCCTTGGGACTCTCCTTTGAGTGGAAGAAAAACACCCACATCGATGACCTTAAGGGGCGTTGGAGTTGGGGTGGGCGACTCAGGAGGAATCTCCGATGGAGCTTGCTGCGGGGACTCTGGTGACGTTGATACAGGCGCAGGACGGCAACCAGAACCGATCAAAATCGCGAGACATGAAATGATTGAGAACCAATAGTTCATCATGTCTACTCTAACAATACGCTCGCCTCACCGCAAGCGCCCCCTTTGAAAAAGAGGATCGCGGATTTTCCTGTGAAGCAAATGACTTCGAGTCTTTAGGAATGTTGTGGCTAATGGGTTCCTGAAAAAATGAAAATAATTATCAAATTCCTCTTGCTATTATCAGGTGATTCCCTACAGTGCGCGTCCCGCTTTAGTTTGGTGGGATAAGTAAAACAACAACCAATTCGCTCTTTATAATATGGCAGCAACATCTGGACAAAAAATTCGAATCCGCCTTAAGGCATTCGATTACCGCATTCTCGATGCCTCGGCATCAGATATCGTCGAAACCGCGAAGCGTACCGGCTCGAAAGTAACCGGCCCAATCCCGCTTCCGACCCGCATCGAAAAATTCACCGTCAACCGCTCGCCCCACGTTGACAAAAAATCGATGGAACAATTTGAGATTCGCACCCACAAACGTCTTCTGGACATTGTGGACCCTACTTCTAAAACCGTCGATGAACTCCGGAAATTGAATCTTCCGGCCGGCGTAGACATCACCATCAAAATCTGACCGCTATGAGCATAGGACTACTCGGAAAAAAACTCGGCATGACCCGCATCTATGATGAAAAGGGTCGCGTCTCACCAGCCACAGTCATCGCTGCTGGCGGCAATCGCATTCTTCAAACCAAATCGATCGAAAAGGACAAATACACATCTGTTCAAGTCGGTTTTGATGACCAGAAGCCACAACGTGTTGGCAAGGCCATGACCGGCCATTTTGCCAAAACAGAGTCCACAGCCAAGCGCTTCATTCGTGAATTCCGCCTCGCTGACAACGCTGCGACTCCCGAAAGCGCCGAACTTCCTGTCACAAACTTCGAAGTCGGCCAATTCGTGGACGTCATTGGTCAATCCAAAGGAAAAGGTTTCCAAGGCACTATCAAGCGTCACAACTTTGCAGGCCAGCCAATGACCCACGGTTCCACGATGCATCGTCGAAATGGTGCTATCGGTAACCGCTCCACGCCAGGCCGTGTTTGGAAAAACATGGGCATGCCCGGTCACATGGGTGATGAGCAAGTCACTGTCCAAAATCTCCGCGTTCTCCAAGTTCGCAGTGAAGAGGGCGTGATCGTCGTTGCTGGAGCAATTCCTGGAGCCAAAGGTTCCTATGTTGTCGTTCGCCCCGCGATTAAGAAAACGACTAAGTAAAAAAAGATTTCCCGGCTAATAGGTCGGGGTTTTCATAGCACTGATGCCCGTAGAGCGCCGCTCTACGGGCATTATGCTTTTTTAAAATACCTCAATAACGAACCAGCTAATTCACGCGACTTAAAAGCACTAATCTTGTGACTATCGCATGATTTGAAAAACTTTTTTCCTGAGTTAACTCACCCTAAAAAGAATCCCTCATGATTCATCCAACGAACAAATGCAAACAAATATGGGACGCCTTTGTCTTGGTGATGACTTCAGTGGTAGCTGTAGAAATACCGCTCAGAATCGCGATGGATCTCCCCTTTCGTGGGGGGCTTCTTTTTTTAGATGTGTTCATTTCTTCTGTATTTGTAGTCGATTTGATTCTCACTTTTTTTTCGGCCTTTTATGTCAATGGCACTCTTATTAATGACCCAAAAAATGTCGCGAAACGGTATTTAAAGGGATGGTTCATTATCGATCTTTTAGCCGTGTTGCCGTTAGATCTGATTTTTGGAACATTCATGATCAATGTCCGCCTCTTGCGCTTGCTCAGGTTGGGGCACGTGGCCACATTTATGCAGAAAGTGGCTAATGCAAATGTGGTGAATGCCAGTCTTCTACGAATGCTTTTCCTCGCATTTTGGGTTTCACTTTTCGCGCATTGGGCGGCCTGCGGATGGATCGCCGCAGGAGCTGGAAATATTACCGATGAATGGAAAACAACTGAAAGCCTCCTCTATCTGCGAAGCCTTTACTGGGCTGTTACCACACTTGTTACAATCGGATATGGTGACATCACACCAGTAACACCGAAACAAACTATCTTTGCTATAATAGTCGAGTTACTTGGTGCTGGTCTCTACGGTTACGTAATCGCTATTTTCGCGAGCCTCGTCGCCAAGCTGGATGTGGCCCGCACCCATTTTACGGAAAAGATCGAAAAAATGAATACGTTCATGAGATTTCGCAAAATTCCGTCGGATCTTCAGGATCGTATTCGTAGCTATTATGAATATCTCTGGACCACCCGCCGGGGATATGATGAAGGTCAAGTTTTGACAGACTTGCCCGACTCGCTGAAAATCCAAGTTTCGCTGCATCTATGCAGTGGAATGATAGAGAAAGTGCCCATATTCAGCGGTGCGGGAGAGGATCTCATCAAGCAAATCGTTACAAAACTTAGACCAGGGATCTTCACACCCGGCGACTACATTTTTCGCGAAGGCGAAGTCGGCGACAGCATGTATTTCATAAGTCGGGGGAGCGTAGAAGTGGTTTCGAAAGATGGTAAAACCGCTTATGCAACTTTATCCCAAGGGAATTTTTTCGGTGAGATAGCATTGCTACTACAGCAACCCCGAAATGCGAGCATCCGCGCTCTAGACTATGTCGATCTCTACACTCTTGGCCACGGTGATTTTCAAGATGTGTTGCAAAAGTTTCCGGCTTTTATGGATCACATCCATGATCTCGCCAAAAAACGTCAGGAACAAATCGCTAAGCCCTAAATCGTCAAACCGATTTTCAACCTCCCATGAGAGTCTTTTAAAGTGCTGAGAAAATTCCTTTTTTCGTTTTATCCAGCTTTTCGTCTCTAAAGTGTCAGGCCTTGTTGCACAGGATGTGTGAATAAGGCATGATGCGGTTGTAATGGGATCCCAAACTCCTCGAGCCGATTTTCAAGCGATGCTTCGCGATATGCCGCACAAGCCTGGAGTATATGTAATGAGGGATCGCTTGAACCATGTGATCTATGTCGGGAAGGCCCGCGATCTTCGCAAGCGTGTGAGCAGCT
>RFZT01000186.1 GCA_009920585.1 bacterium | reverse complement strand
CGATTTGGAAAAAGGACGACTGAGGTGCCATCACTCTGATGGCATAGTACGGCGATATGGCACTCCTCGTTACTGCGAACACGGAAGCTGATATTCTCCTTTTCCGCATAGGCGCGCTTGCCATCGACGGTGAAGATCTCGACTTGGAAATCCTTGGGGATCTTAGCAAGGCGATCTTTGGCGATCTCCTGCACATTGGCGAGGCTTTGCTCGACATTCTGGGGTTTGATGGCGCCATCAAGCGACTTGGAGTCGGCTTCTGCGGCATCGGGCCAGATTTTCGCGCGTACCTTGGAGGTGGGTATGGCGAGACGGGCTTTCTTGACCTCGCCGCCCTCGAGCCAGGCGAGTTCCGCATAAACGGTAACATCGTCACCCTTGGCGTAGAATCGACCGCGAATGATGCCCTTTACCCCTTCGATACTCACTTTCTCAACTCCTGTACCGGGCTCTAGGATGCCCTTCCCTTGGAACTTGCCTTCCATCTGGAGGTCGGCTAAGCGGTCGCGGGTTACGACCTTGAATTTGCCAGTTTCCCCCAAGGCGATCTCAAGCTCGTCGCGAAGCATCGAGGAGAAGGGCGACTGCAGGTCGGTGTTCTCATAGTTGAAACTTCCGACGGCAATATTCACCTTCTCACCTGAAGATTCTTTGCCTAGGTCGTTGGCGAGCTTCGAAAAAGGATCGTCCGAAGCGGCGGATAGTTTACCACAACCGAGCGCGAGGGTAAGCACGAGGTAGAGCAACCGGAGGTTGGCCCGCAGGGCGAATCGAGACCTTGGGGAAGGTCGAGAAAGACTGCCGACAGGCAACTCCGAAGGAGAAGCGGGTTGGGAAAACCTGCGCATCAATCGAGCTGGAGCGAGCGAGTCAAAGGAAGCACAGAGGAGAAGAAATTTTTTCATTTTAAAGCTTATAAAATCCGCGACCAAAAAAGATGAACCAATTTGTGAGTTGTTTTTTCATGCTTCTTGCTACTGATTTTCGACTTTCTCCGTTGTGGTTTGTTTTTTTAAGTTTCCGTTTTTGATGACGGTCTCGCTGGAGGCAGTTTGGCGAGTGCGGGTAGTACCGGCTCGCTGCTTTGCCGCTTCCTCATCACTCATGGCAACAGTCTGCCGAGAGACGAGATTGGTCTGATGGAGGGAGGATGTATAGTTTGCCGGAGGGCAAGCTGCGGGTTGGCTAGACACGGGAGCAGTGGCCCCCTCGCCGCCATAACTGTAGGCTGGTCCGGCTTGGCGCGAAGAACAGGCGGAAAGAAAGGCAGAAGTGAAAAGGACAGCTGACGTCAGAAACGAGAAGGAGGAAGCATGAAGTGGATTGCGAAGTTTGATGCACATGGCGGCTTGCGATTTTGTCATAACGGGGTTAAGTAGTGCTCATAGCCGATCTCATTTTCGAAGTAGCTCAGGAGAGTGATGGCGGATTTGTGGCGGAGTGCTTGACGGAACCGATCGTGACGCAAGGCGACGACTGGATTTCTCTCCGCGAGGCGGTGGCGGATGCTGTGAAGGGATACTTTTTTGATGCTCCCGAATCGATGCCTAAAGCCATACGTCTGCATTTGGTGCGGGACGAAAGTTTTGCACTCGCCTGAGTGTTCCCCATGTAACTGAGAAGGGATTTGTCTGGCGCTGATCTTATGAAGTGTTTGTGCAGAGGGGCACAGGGCGTCTCGCCTGTGTGCTGCTGTCTGCTCCTTTGGTTCCGATCGGCAGGGTGCGAGAAAGTAGACCAGTCTCCACACGGCCGGGACGGCCATGCCCCCCTTTTCCGCTGCAAAGTCCAATTTCAACGCATACCAGTGCCCAATCACACATTTCTTAGGATTGGGACGCTCAATTCGATTTTGCGCCTTGTTTCGACTCATAAAGGAGTTTCCAGAGAGGACATTCTCGATTCGCTGAATGATTAGTTGATTCGATCGGCAGGCCGAATTTCCTAGTTCATCCTCCTGTCTTCAAACCTCACTGTACAACTGGGCCGCTTTGGATCACTTGCTTGAGGATCATCTCGGTTTCGAAAAAGGGGTCTTGAGTTGATTTTTTACTAGGTGCGGCTGCCGGTGCGCTCGGGGCGCTATCTCCCTGCCCTTGAGTTGCGGGGGCAGGCGCAGCCTCAGCAACAGGCTGCATGGTGCCGCGTCCGGTCTCCGAGAAGCTTCTTTCCTGAATGTCATCTTTGATTTCGGTCTTTTCCGTGCCGTCTTTCATGTAGCGACGAGTGGTGCGAACGAGATCGGATATTTTGATCTCCATCGTGACTTCACAGGATCCATCAGCAAAGTATTTGATATTAGTCGGCGCTGCAGCTTTGAGCAGTTGGGAAAGACTCGCCATGGCCTTGTCATTTTCCAAACACATGTCGCGTACAGTCGTATCACCACTGATTTTCTGTCCCATCATTCGCGCTGCAAGGCGGCGGTAGGCGTCCATCTCAGCAGCTCGTTTGGCCATGATCTTCTGGTGTCCTTCGGAGCCAGGAATCGCAGCGTTGCCCATCACATCGATGACTTTGTCTGTCACATTGCGATCGGTTTTTTCTTTCTCCGAGGTATTAGCAAACGACCCATCTGCGAGATGATTTCCTTTGATGACACGGTTGAGGGTTTCAATGACCTCCTGGATTTTCACGGCTCGCACGACTTGCACACGCCCATCAGCGAGATACTCAGGCTCACCGACCGACAATGCGCCAACAAGCGAGGCGGAGACGGCTCCAGCGATAGAGTCATCACCGGCAGCCAGATCTTGGATCGTCGTATTCGAATCAACCTGTAAACCGTAAAGGCGCTCAGCAAGCAATCGATCCGCATCGATCTCAGCCGCGCGAGTTGCATTGAGGCGAACTTTCGGCCCGACCTTCTGCCAAATCTCAGGAAGTTTGGGCGCAGCTTCTTCGCTTGGCTTTACAGCAGCGTAGATTGAGGGGGCGGTAATGATGCTAGAAGCGATTGCGAAGGTTGGGATGAGGAGGAAACGATGCAGAGTTTTCATATCTGCAACGAAACTATGAAATCCCTAGAAGCGCGTAAACAGGCAATTCAACGAGTGGAAAAAATGCCATGCTCAGTGGTCGCTAATGGCTCCTGAACGGCAGACACTCGAAGTCGATAATGGCAAAAAACGTCATCATATTCCCTCTGGATCACATGAACGTGATGATATTAATGCCTTATATCGCCCATCTACGATCTCGGGATTTATTTGCATCAATGGGATTGGCAGGCTAATCGGAGGGGCCATCCACCTTCTTGCCTTGTTTAAAAAACACACTCAGAGCCTTTTTACGAATTTCGCTGTCGCCGCAGTGATTTATGCCATGTCGCTGGCGACATCGTGGCTTTTTCAAACTCCCGAGCATGGACTCCCTCCGATATGGCCTGCAAGTGGAGTAGCCCTTTCCGCCATGCTACTTCTTGGGGGCAGTGTGTGGATTGGTATTTTTTTGCCACTTTGCATCAGCAGTCTAGTCGCTTGATGGCTTTGCACTATCCTGTCCGCTCATTTAAACGCAATGCCTACGGCCTTTACAACATGATCGGCAATGTATGGGAATGGTGCTGCGACTGGTACCGGAATGATACTTGCAAAATCCAACCCACCTCAGGCGAAACGATCGTCAATCTGCCCGGTCCACTGGCAGCTTTGACCGCGAAGAACAGCTCGTCGTCAAGCGCGTGAATCGCGGCGGATCGTTTCTCTGCGATGCCGCCTATTGCGCCAGTTACCGACCCGCTTCCCGAATGAAGACAAACCCCGACTCAGGCTCCTCCATCAAGGATTTCGCGCTGTGATGTCCGATGAGGCTTGGGGGCAAAAAATCAGCCAATAAGGCTCTCCAATTCGGCAACGCGTCGGGAGAACAGATCCAGAGCCGCTTGAATCGGCGCTGGTGAGCTCATATCCACTCCGGCTTGGCACAATGTCTCCACAGGGAATCGGCTGCCTCCACTCTTGAGGAAATCGATATACTTCGTCGCATCTCCGCTCTCCAGCACCTGCGTAGCCAGCGCGACCGCGGCTGATATGCCAGTGGCGTATTTATAGACATAAAATGCACTGTAAAAATGCGGGATTCGTAGGCACTCGATCTCGAGTTCCTCATCGATCACAAAGCGTGGACCGAAATAAGCGGTCAACAATCCACGATAAATCTTTTTAAAGCCATCAAGCGTCAGGGCCTCGCCGGACTCTTCGGCAGCATGAGACTCGCGCTCGAACTCCGCGAACATCGTCTGGCGATAAATCGTGCCTCGCAAGTCATCAATCTGGCGGTTCAAAATATACGCCCTCATCTTGATATCCGTTGTTTTTTGAAGCAGATGCTCGGTGAGGAGGATCTCATTGAAGGTCGATGCCACCTCAGCGAGGAAGATCGGATATCCGTAATTCTGGTAATGCTGCGCGCCCCTTGCATACCAAGTGTGCATCGAATGTCCGGCCTCGTGGGCCAGCGTGTAAACATCCGAAAACACGTCCGCCTTGTAGTTCATCATGATGTAAGGCGGGCTTGTGAATGTGCCATAGGAAAAGGCCCCGCTTCGCTTGCCTTTGTTTTCATAGCGGTCGCACCAACGTCCGGCCTGTAAGCCGTGAGCGAGGGTAGAGGTGTATTCCGCACCCAGCGGATGCAGGGAATCCATCACCTGCTGGACGGCGCCATCCCAAGGGATATTGGTTTGCATGTTTTCTACCATGGGCACGTAAGTGTCGTAATGATGAATCTCATCGAGCTTGAGCACACGGCGGCGCAACTCGAAATAGCGGAATAGCGCATCCAGATTCCTTCGAACAGTCGAGATCAGGTTATCATAGATACTCACCGGCACGTCATCGCTGAACAAAGCGG
>RFZT01000185.1 GCA_009920585.1 bacterium | reverse complement strand
CGTTCTTGGAGCTGATTTAAGGCCTCTCGAATGCGGGATTCCGTTCCATCAGGTTGGAGATTGGAAACCTCGGATAAACTGAGGCCTTTTTTGATATCTGAGGAGAATGGATAAATCTCCACATCACATTCGGCTCCGACATGCTGAACCCACGATTGCTTTAAGACATCCTGTGCCGTCGCCCATCGAGTGGGAATAGCTGGCGAAGCGCTTAACGACATACTCTTGGAGGTATCGAGAGCGACGAGAAAACGAGGCTTCACAAGCTGGATATGGACGTCCTTGAGCGCGGGTTGAAGGATACACCACCCCATTGCCGCCAGCACAAAAACATACAATACGAGCAAGACCATTGTGGGTTTTTTTCGCGGGAGTGACTTCCATGCCGAAAAAATCCCCAGCGCAAGGGCGACGAGAAGCGATGTGAGGATCACCCCAAAGGGAATAGAATGTTCGTAAACGATCATGTGCTGCGAACAGCCTCCTTGGAGAGATTCAGGTTTCCAGCCGAGTCGGCTTTTAAGTTAAGAACGGCGTCCCTCCCTCGGCGGGCAAGTTTGTTTGCATAGATAAACTCGATAACAAGCAAGAGGAGCACGAGCCAGAGGAGTTGTTCTCCGTAGGTCTTACCGACCCGGCTTTCCTGTGTTTGTTTAGCAAACGAGGCCAAATCCGTCGCGATATGCAGCGCCTCGATACCGACAAGGGATTTGATTTCCTCTTCGGAAATTGGAGTGAGGTCGGATTCCTTGCGTGGGAGGTTCACGGCAAATGCTGGCTGGGCCTTGGTATCCGCAGAAACGGCGAAACGATAAATGCCCGGCTTTTTGAGATCCGCTGCGATTAAAGCGGCTTTTCCGCCCTCGGTCATACTGCGGATCTGGACCGCTTTCCCATCAGGATCCGTCATGGATGGTGTCCCCTTGAGATCAGGGAAGTAGTCCGCAAGGGCAAGCGAATCCGTCGCCCAAATGAATGGCGGTTTTTCGCGAGACCCGTATTCCGTACATTGTAAAACGAGAGGAAGGAAAAACGGAGAGAGTGGGAAATTACTCCACGTCCGCTCGGCTGAGATTCCGAACATTAAAACCTTACCGCTGCCATAAGTGCGCTCGAGAAGAAAGGGATGCTTCTGCCCCATCGAAATGAGCACCTCAGCGGATTCGTTGACTTTTTCCCAAGAGAACTTGCGTCTAACGCTCAACTCCGCTGCCCCCAACCCTTCCTGCATCGGACGAATAAGGGGATGCAAGGGTTTGTCCCATGAAAGCGTGGTCTTCGCTTCTTTTGTTGGAACGAGGTTCACGGTCGAGGGAACCCCTGGCAAACAAGCCCACGCTTTGTAATCCTCGGGTGTGGCCTTCGATCCCGGAAAAACAATCAAGAGGCCACCGGCTTTCACGTAACCCTCCACGGAGCCTATCGCCTGCCCTGTGAGCGGAAGCGCATTGCAAAGGATGACAGAAGAGTAGTCTGTGAGCTTCTTAGTAGTTAATTGATCAGGCGCGACCATCTCCATGGAAACAAGTCCCGCGAAACTGCTCACCAGCGCCGTGCGAACAAAAAGCGCGTCATCTTTGTATCCAACAATGAGAGAAGGACGTCGCTCTTGAACATCGATCAAAAAATAAAATGAATTATCGATGATCAAATTGTCATCCGGCATTTCAATACGAGCTTCATGGATACCGACACCGAGCGCCGGCAACGTGAACTCCCCAGTTGAGCTAGCGGGATCTGGGACCGTGACCTGGCGACGCCCCGCTTCCTTTCCGTCGAGGAAAAGTGTCATCGCCGAGGCAATAGGCGGTCCAGTGCGAGTGCTGGTGACTTTGATTTTTGCACTCGATCCCTTACGCACAATAGCTGGCTCCATCGTAACGGAAAATGGGGCGGTATTTTCGGGATTGGAAACCCCGAGCATCAAAACAAAAACACGGGTTCCTGGATCAACGATGCTCTTGGATTCCGGCGAGACAGCATCAGCTGTTTTGGAATGAGCGAAGCCTTGCCAAGGCAAAGCTTGGTTGTCCGTGATGACGTGTATTTCTTTTTCGTAGCCGGACTGAGATTTTTTCAGGGCTTGAGAGGCAGCCTCAATGGCTGGTGCCATTTGAGAGGAACCTGCACCAAAAGTGACGGTTTTGAGACGAGCGAGGCCCTCCTGCTTATTGCCAATAGGCTCCGCAATGAGCGCCTCAGGCTGCGAGCGCGCGATAAAGATGCAGAAGCGATCCCGCTCCTTGAGGCCCTCAATGATACTTCGTGCGGCTTCAATAGCATTATCCCATATCTGCGCGTTGCCATTTTTGTAAGCCATGCTGTAGGAGGCATCGAGAATGATTGCGACATCTCTCGGCGCATCTCCAAACCACCCAAGACCGCCCGTCTTTATAATCGGCATGGAAAAAGCGAAGCCGAGCAAGACCATGATCAACGTCCGGATCAGCCACAGAAGAATGTTCTCTAGGCGGGTGCGGCTAGCGGACCTTTTTTGAGCGGCTTTCAGGAACCGCAATGTCGGAAAGGGAAGCTTCACCTTCCGCTTGTTTTGCATGAAGTGCAAAGCAAGTGGAATGAGCGCTCCTAAGCCTGCCGCGATGAGAAAGAGTGGGGCAAGAAACATGGTCGCTTTACTTGGAGAGTCTCCGACGCTCTTCGAGATACGCCCTCACAAAGTTGTCCAATGGTTGATCGGTCCTCACGACTCTGTAGTCGATATTCATTCCCGCAAAGGACTTCCGATACTTCTCGATGAAAGCTTCAAATGCCTTCCGATAATCTTTAGCTAAAGCGTTAGGATCCACCGCGAGAGTCTCGCCGGTTTCCAGATCGAACAGCTCACACGCCTTCATGAGTTTGAAATCCATTTCTGCAGGATCCAATGTCTGAAAAACAATCACATCATGGCGTTGCTTCCTGAGACGAGCCATAGCGAGCGCAATCTCATCCTCGTCGCCTAACAGATCGGAGATCACAACAATCAACGCTCTCCGACTGACGGAAGCAGCAATCTCATGCAGGGTGGCCGCGATGCCAGATCCAGAGGAAGGCGGAGATTTTTGAAGATGTTTTAAAAGATTATTGAGGTGTTGGAAGGAATTAGAAGCATCGACGCGGACATCGACTTTTTCCGAGTGCAAAAAGAGACCTACCGAGTCTCGGGCCTTCACCACGACGTAACCGACAGCAGCAGCTAAGCGGCAGGCGTGCTCATATTTTGTAGGACCGTCGGCGGATTTGTAGCCCATCGATGCGCTGCGATCGAGTGCCAAATAAACACGCAGATTCGTTTCGTCCTCGTATTGTTTAACGTAATATTTGTCGGTGCGGGCCATCACCCGCCAATCGATATGCTTCGGATCATCCCCCATCCCGTAGGGCTTGTGTGAAGCAAATTCCGAGCTCGGGCCATGCTTCGGACTGCGATGCGCACCAGCAAGGTTTCCCTCCACGGTGTAGCGAGAAAGAAGAGCCAGTCGGCGAAGTTTGAACATCTCCGCTGGATTCAAAAACCCAGAGATCCCGTCTTTGATCAAGACATCTTCCCCGTCCGCTGAGGCACTGTGAGGTTTCTTAGACATTTACGGTTTGGGAAACACTTTCCAGTGCATGTGGTCACAAACCACGATGATTTGAGCGCCAGCATAGGCCAAATAGAAATCCTTCCCGCTCTTTCCAGGAGTCAAAAGAAACGTAACGTTTTTATCGGGAGTGCTGAATTTCACTGGTGTCACGTCGCCAAGTGGCGGGAGAACCTGAAGCGGTTTCACAACGATCTGCGCAGCATACGGAGCAGCTAACGCTTTTTTAAGATCGGAAAAATCTCCCAATTCCGAACTGGAGAGCGCGTATTTCTGATTTAAAAATCCGGGGATTTTTTGTGTTCCATTTAACTGGTAGATCCAAGGCTTTCCGAAGCGGTCGACACGTGGAGGGTGTAAAGTCGCTGGGATCTTCGGGTGCGTGAAAACAGCCTCAAGGTTCTCGGGGAACTGCACCTCATTGCGATAGTATTTGAGGAGGGCAGCAACGACTTTTTCCCTGTCTAGGCGGCTGAGCCAGCCTTTTGCGATCAATCGCGCCCCATCACTCACAGGATCTGCTGGGGCGTTGAGATGCGATTCCAGGATCGGCCACGCTTCCTTATCACGTCCCGCCTGCCATTTGTGCCAAGCGTCGATGTCTTGAACGATGGGCTTGAGCGGGTCACTCGGATAATCCGTTATGAAGGAAGTGCAAGACTTGATCACGGCATCATGATCCTGAGGAGTGGCGATATGTTGGTTCCAGATTTTGAGTAACCCCGCTTCGTTCGCCGCATGGGCCGAGGCAACAGAGAGTCCGAGAATCAGGAACGTCGAGAGGATACGTCGCATCATGTTGCCCGAAACTAAAACCGAGGGCTTTTTCAACGCGCTTGCCTTTCAGCCGCGCGCTGAGCTTTTCGTTTCGCGATTTCGGTCTCAAGAAACTCAAACCAGGCTTTCGATCCTCCCTGCTCGAGAATTTTATCACGAGATTCCAAGAGATCTTTGTCTTGGGCTTGAAGCATGATGGGGCGAGGACCTTCCGTGTAACTGTAAAACAACGCGGTAGGATCAACCTCAGAGAGAAGTTCCTTCCCGGGCTTGCGCGAAAGAACGTCCTTGTGACGAACGATGGAACTATCAAGAAGAATAGTATTTTTTGCTGTATCCACTGAGTTCACTTTTCCAGTCACAGCGATCGCATCTCCTACCTTGGTTTCAGGAGAATTTTTTAGCAAAGCCAGCGAGTTGCTTGCGGAAATTCGCAATTTCACATTCATCGAGGAAGCTGGCTCAACTGCCGTCACATCGACGTAATGTCGCCCACCCTCGTCTCCCTCAGTCATCTCAAGAATTTTCA
>RFZT01000184.1 GCA_009920585.1 bacterium | reverse complement strand
CGGATGCACGATTTGAGCCGGATTTCAGCCCCGAAATTTCACTTCAAAAGCCGGATTCGGGCTCAACACGGCCGAGACGGCCATGCCTTCTTTTTTGCTGCAAAGTCCAAATTTCAAAGGGACAATGGTATGCAGTGAAATCGATGTAGCGATTTCCTGCTTCCCGACGGGGTCATCTTTTGGCGCATCAAAAAAAGACGCCGCACACGTTAGTATGCGGCGTCTCGAAGGTGCTTTGGGTTTTCGTTTACTTGATGTGAACGGGTTTGAGTTTCCAGATGTCCTTGGCGTATTCGGAGATCGTTCGGTCGCTGGAGAACTTGCCGACGCGGGCGGTGTTCATGATTGCCATTTTTGCCCAGCGGGGTTTGTCGAGGAAGGCCTCGGCGACCAAGTCCTGTGCATCGCAGTAGGCTTGGAAGTCCGCGAGGCAGAGGAAGGGATCGTGGTAGATCAGGTTGTCACGGAGAGGCGCGAGGATGTCGTGCCCTTCGTTTTCGGTGAAGTAGTCGGAGCCCAACCAATCGAGCACAGCGCGCAACTCCGGATTGCTGTGGTAGTATTCCGATGGATTGTAGCCCTTCGCGAGGAGCTCGTTTACCTGCTCGACGGTGTTGCCGAAGATGAAGATGTTCTCATCGCCGACTTCCTCATGGATTTCGACGTTGGCGCCGTCGAGGGTGCCGATGGTGACGGCGCCGTTGAGGGCGAGCTTCATGTTGCCGGTTCCCGAGGCTTCTTTGCCTGCTGTGGAGATTTGCTCTGAGAGGTCGGCTGCTGGAACGATGCGCTGCGCGAGCGAAACGCGATAGTTCGGCAGGAAGGCAACTTTGATCAGGTCTTTGACGCGTGGGTCGTTGTTGATCTTGGAAGCAACGGCGTTGATGGCTTTGATGATGAGCTTGGCGGTATCGTATCCCGGCGCGGCTTTGGCAGCAAAGATGAAGACGCGTGGGGTGAAAGACTTCTCGGGATTCTGGAGAATACGACGGTACAGGGCCAGAATGTGGAGCAAATTCAAGTGCTGGCGTTTGTATTCGTGGAGGCGCTTGATTTGGACATCGAAGAGTGCCGAAGGATTAACCTCAATCCCGCACTCTTTTTGAATGATATTGGCCAGGAGTTCCTTGTTCTTGTGTTTGACCGCCATGAATTCCTCGCGGAATTGGGGGTCTTTGGCGAAGGGTTCGAGTTCGCGGAGCTTGTCGAGATTGCGTTCCCAACCGTTTCCGATGCGGGAGGTGATGAGGTCGGAGAGTTGGGGGTTGCAGGCTACCAACCAACGACGCGGGGTGATCCCGTTCGTCTTGTTGTTGAATTTCTTCGGATACAAGGCATCGAATTCAGGGAAGAGTTCGGACTTGAGGAGTTGGGTGTGAAGGGCTGCGACGCCGTTTACGGAATGGCTTCCAACGACAGAGAGGTGGGCCATGCGGACCATTTGCACGTCGCCTTCCTCGATGAGCGAGAGGGTGCGCTTCTTGCCTGCATCACCTGGCCATTTCTCTTCGACGAGATCAAGGAAGTGCTTGTTGATTTCAAAAATGATTTGCAAGTGGCGGGGAAGAACCTTGCGGAAGAGACCCACGCTCCATTTCTCCAAAGCTTCGGGAAGGAGAGTGTGATTCGTGTAGGCGAAGGTGCGGGTGACGATCGACCAGGATTTGTCCCACGAGAGGCCGTAGTCGTCTTGCAGGAGACGCATGAGTTCGACGATCGCGATGGCGGGGTGGGTGTCGTTGAGTTGGATGGCGACTTTCTCTGGAAAGGTCTCCCAATCGGTATTACTTTTGTGGAAGCGGCGGATGATGTCGCTCAGCGAGCAGGCGACAAAGAAATACTGCTGCACGAGTCGGAGTTCCTTTCCGACCTCGGTTTTATCATTCGGATAAAGAACCTTGCTGACTGTTTCGGCCATGTTTTTCTGATGCACGGCTTGCTCGTATCCGCCGCTGTTGAAGGCTTCAAAATCAAATTCCTCGGTGGCGCGGGATTCCCACAGGCGAAGGAAGTTGACGGTTTCCGTGCCGAAGCCGGGGATCGGGATGTCGTAGGGCACGCCGAGAATTTTGCGACTGCCGACCCACTGTGGACGGGAGTTGCCTGAGTCGTCACAGACATTTTCGACATGGCCGTAAATCGGAACTTCCGTGGTGTGTTCGGGGCGGACGATTTCCCAAGGAGTGCCATAGACCATCCATGCGTCTGGGTGCTCGATCTGATGGCCATTACGGAATTCCTGTTTGAAGAGTCCGTATTGATAGTGGATGCCGTAGCCGACGGCGGGAAGGTCGAGCGTGGCGAGGTATTCCTCTTCGCGGAGCTCTTCGATGTTGTGGCCTAATGTGGAAAGGGCCTCGCCGATCTCTTTCATCACGCCGGCGCTGATCATGCTGTTGACGAACAAGCGGCCCATCAAAAACTCCATCGAGAAATAATAAACGCGGCGCACATTGCCCTCGGTGTGGGTTGTGAGGGTCTTGATCATGCGCTCAATCACGACGTTCTGAACGGCTTTAGATGTCGCGATCCACCAATCCCGTTTGGAAGCGGTGACTTTGTCCCGTGCGAGACCGAATTTGAGTTGATTGAGGATTTCTTGATCGAAAGCGGTGTGTTGGTCTTTTTTCATGCCCTTAGAGAAGTTTGGTCCATGCCGTCGGCATCATGCCGAGTGAGGCGAGGCGCTAAAGTGCAGGAAATGACCCGAGGCGTGCAAACCATTTATTCTCAAAAGTGGGATAAGGGGGCCCTTCTCACTTCCCTAAGCGGTGCCTTAGCTAGATAGCAGGGACAGCGCGGAGTATGTGATTTTTTCTGAGGTGATGTTTTTTCGCCATTGGCCTTTGGGAAGTCCCTCCTCAGGCATGAGCCAAAGTTGCTTGCCATTGGGGGAGTAGGGAGCGTAAACGCCGGGATGCTGGCCAGCGGAGACGATCACTGCGGGAATCCCCAGCGCGCAGGCCATATGGGCGGCAGCGGTATCCACGGTCATTACCATCTTCGCTTGGGCGACCGTATTTACAAAGTCGGGCAGGCTGCTCTGCGGCAAGATCTCGACGGAGTCAAGGCCGCTCGCCCTGAGTTGATCTGCAAAAACACAGAGATCCACTTGCTGCGAAGGCCCTGCGGCCAATCGCAAGGCGGCGCCTTTTTGATGTTTCAGAATGCCGTGCAACGCCTCCGCCCACGATGAAGCGGGATAATCCTTGGACGGAGTCGAACTGAAGGGACAGAGGAGCCAAAAATCTTCTCCTAAGCGAGTTGGTGTTGTGGATTTTTTGAGCAACGGCATCGCTTCCTCCTCTGTGATCGGTCGACCAAGGACTTCGGAGACAACGATGCGGTTTGCTTCGATATCCGTGGGCAGATTGCTGCCAGAGGTAGGGTAGGGGAGCAGGGTGGGATGGAAGAGGCGCTGAACCCATTTTTCGACCGCTGGTCGTCGCACGCGTGGATTGGCGAGCAGGAGGTTTTCGCAGGCGATTCGCCGTTTCGCCCTTGGGGAGCAAAAGAAAAACGTGTGCAGGTAGCTTCTCATACTCCGGAGACAAATGGCTTCATCGACTCGGAGGCTGAGCATGCGAATCCACGCAGGCAGACAGTAGAAAATATTAACTGTGGCCACATTCACGATGCGGCGCTTTTGTCGGAGGGTGAGGGCGATGATTTCGGCTTGCGGGAACTCCCGAGTCGCTAGCGGGGCCACATCGCTCCGAACGGCTATGATGAGACGATCCTCACCCCGTTCCCGAGCCAACTGCCGAATGCATCCTGTCGCCAGAATGAAGTCGCCGATGGCATCGGGCTTGAGGATGAAGATGCTCAAAAATTACACCGTATAAGTGGTCGAGGCTGTCGTTCCACCTTGGCCGGTCCAATTCGTGTGGAAGAATTCACCGCGTGGTTTATCCGTGCGCTCGTAGGTGTGTGCGCCGAAGAAATCCCGCTGGGCTTGGAGCAAGTTGGCTGGAAGAACTGCGGAACGGTAGCTGTCGTAGAACGAGAGCGCTGTGCTGAATGCCGGTACTGGAATGCCGCGCTTGGCGGCTTGCGCCACGACGTTGCGCCAGCCTTTCTGGCTTCGCTTGATCTCGCTACGGAAATATTCGTCGAGCAAGAGATTGCCAAGTTTCGGATTCTTATCGAAGGCCTCTTTGATTTTGCCGAGGAAACGGGAGCGAATGATGCAACCGCCGCGCCACATGAGGGCGATGCCACCCCAGTTGAGTTTCCAACCGTATTCTTCCGCTGCCGAACGCATAAGCATGTAGCCTTGCGTGTAGCTGATGATTTTGGACGCATAGAGCGCATCACGGATGTCATCAATGAGGGCCTTGCGTTTGACGGGATCCTTCGCTGCGGCGATGGCGGGTTTGGGGCCTTTGAGTTTCTTCGCGGCCTTGACGCGCTCGGTTTTCAAAGCTGAGACGCAGCGGGCGTAAACAGCCTCGGCCATGAGTGTGATGGGAACGCCCAAGTCCAATGAGTTAATGACCGTCCATTTGCCGGTGCCTTTTTGTCCTGCGGTGTCGAGGATTTTGTTCACGAGCGGTGAGCCGTCGGTGTCCTTCTTTGCAAGGATATCGCGGGTGATCTCGATGAGGTAGCTGTCGAGTTCACCTTTATTCCACTCGGCGAAGACGTCGTGCATTTCATCTTCGGTGAGGCCGAGGCCGTTTTTGAGAATATTGTAGGCCTCGCAGATGAGCTGCATGTCGCCGTATTCGATGCCGTTGTGCACCATCTTCACGTAATGCCCTGCACCCTCTTCGCCGACCCAGTCGCAGCAAGGTGCACCTCCATCGACTTTAGCTGAGATGGATTGAAAAATCTCCTTCACGTGGGGCCATGCGGCGGGCGATCCCCCTGGCATGATGCTCGGGCCGCGGCGGGCACCCTCTTCGCCGCCGGAGACACCCGTGCCGATGAAGAGCAGGCCTTTACT
>RFZT01000183.1 GCA_009920585.1 bacterium | reverse complement strand
CCGCTTTTCGCGAGGTTCTCTTCATGTTTTCACCATCGCGAGAGCAAAGTTTTCCTCGCACTTGTCCCGCTTCAGCCAGCGTGCATGGGGGTCGGGGGGATATTCGTGTGCACGATGAAGTTGAAATAAAGATCAAAATCTCTACGGCATCTTCCGAAGAATCATGTATTGTGAAGATATTTACATAGAGATTTTGATTTCGACATGCCGACTATCGAGACTGATCCACGATCTGATTTAAAATCCCCCTGCCGCAATTCCATTACAAACACCTTTGAGAAACTCAAATATTACCACCACTTTCAACGGGCTTATTTCACTGATTCAAAAGCTGCCTATCCCTTTTAAAACATCCGTTTTAAAGGAATTGAATCCAATAAGGGCGATTTACATTGAGCGCAGAGCCCCGCGAATTTGTATTCTTGGTGCCTCCACCCGCTCTGCGGTCGAACTTATTTTTGGATTGGGTACAGGAGAATTGACTGAAGAACAGGCCCGACTCGGATGGACGAATTTTAAGAACGCAAATAGTGCGCGGATTTCCATTTTTGACGCTCGCGGGAACAACCAAGAAGCTCCGATGGGACTCCCTCTCAGCGAGCCTGCCCCTGATTTGGTCTTGGTTTTTCCAGATGAGTCGAATTTCACTGATATCTCCATAACGTCCCCGCTGCCAAATCTGCCAGGCGTGCCGGTTTTCAAACTCAGCGCAGGAACAATCGCATTATCGCCTATTCACCCTCCGCTATCAGAAATTAATCCGCCCCTCCCCAGCCATAGCGCATCTTCAATTCAGGATAATGAATGGCAGGAGTTACTCTGCGCATCCCTCCCCTTGGAAGCTCAGCTTGAGTTTGCGCGATTGCTATCGGCGAAGCGTGCACAAGCCTACATCGCCTCCACACTTCTCAAATCCTTTGGAGCCGTGAGCGGAGCCGTCGGAATGCAACCGATTCCGGTGGCGGACATGCCGTTGCTTTTCTCCATCCAAGCAACCATGGTCGCCCTGATCATCCATACATCTGGGCGACCAGCATCCTTCAAGTTGGCCTCGGAATTTCTCGCTGCCCTCGGCGTGAGTGCCGGAGCGGGTTTTCTGTTCCGTGAAACGGCCAGAGCCCTTTTGCGATTCATTCCGATATGGGGAAATGCAGTTTCGGGTATCATTGCAGGAACCGGCACCTATGCGATTGGTCGGGCAGCCATTGCCTACTTCATTGACGACTCCCCATTGGTCGAGACCCGAAGACTTTTTCTTTCTTTGATGAAAACTCAAAAGAAGCCCATTCTGAATAATTGATTTTATGCCCGCAGATGACCCGAACCAAATAGCACGAGAAAAATCCCTTTCAAAAGTCCGCAGTATATATTCGGAACTAGCCTCTCTCCCTATTGAGAGGAATTGCCAACTTCGTACCGAATGTTGTCAGTTTCACATTACCGGAAAAACGCCATTCCTCACACGTGGCGAAGCCTTGCTTGCAGCGAAAGCCCTCAAAGCTACTGGGCGCACAAGCCTACCTGCGAGCAAAGAGGACACATGCCCCATGCTTGATCCTCGCACATCTCGCTGTCGGATATATGCGAATCGTCCCTTTGGATGTCGCACGCATTTTTGCACCGCGGCTGGCGGGGCCTTGGCGCGCAAGGACGTCCTCGATTTTATTCATCGCTTGGAAGAAATCGATGAGGACCTAGGTGGTGATGGCCCAAGACCTATATCGGCCGCGCTAGAGTACGCTCTGGAAGATTTGTGAGTCGGGGCTCAATCCGCTCGTTCACGCCGTGGCCGCTTCAAGCGAGGGATGAACCTCCATCACATCAAGAAAACCAGACATCTCAAAAACTTCGAGCACTTGCGGAGTCAAAGCCGCAAATGCACATGTGCCTCCTGAAGCTTTCATACGTTTGGCCGTCGTAAGAAAAACGCGCAATCCAGCACTGCTGCTGTACGTGAGCGCCGAGCAATCGAAAACAAGTCTAGGAATGCGGGAGGTAAACGACTCAGCGACGGCTTGTTCCAATTTCGGAGCAGTGAGGGCATTTAAATGTCCGGCCAATGCGAGAACTGTGGTCGAACTGACGATCGAAGGAGTGATTTTAAAATCGGGCTGGCTCATGTTTGTGGATTGGGTTGGAGGATGCGGGGGCCGCAGCTTGGAAACTAAATAACCCCAGTCTTATTTTCGGGGAAGCGATTTGTTTTTCCGGAAAAACAGCATCAACCCTGAGGCTGTTACCAGCACCAACCCAATGCCAAGAACGGATATGTAGAATGGCTTGATATCATTTCCCAGCCAAGCTCCTTCATGAATACTCATTAAAAGGTCGAGCGTATCCTCGGACATATCGCAGGCCTCCCCCGTGCGATAGGCGATGCCGGAAATCGCCGATGCCGCAAGTGGGATTATAAAAAAAGCCCCAACGAGCCGATGCCATAGTCGGATTTTTTGTGGCGATTGCATCACTCGCCGACGTGACTCCCATAGCATTTTAGCCGCGCTGAGGCAGAGAAAAAGCAAGCCGCATCCGATTACCCAGATCATCGCCAACGATGCGGCTTTTCCCATCCACTCCCAAGAATGGATAGAGAGGATTTCACCACCTGTTTTTGATGTCATGCCGAACCATGTTCGCCCTGTTCGATAGGCGACGCCCGATGCAGCGGACAAAAGTAATGGCAGAGCAAGCCAGAGTGAGAGTTTACGGTGGAGTGGACGGAACATCATGAAAATTGAGCTTCTACAGCCATAGTGAAGAGACCTCGCGTGCGCCGTATTTTTTTGAATGAAACGCAGGTACGATGCCCTACATTCAAAGAATTGCAATCAACCACGTTTCGTTGAAACTCAAACGCATGAAAATCACACCCTCTTTTTTATTTCTCATCACAGCGCTCACAATCCTCCCCACTATGACGGCTATCGGAGCAGAAAAAGACTCTCCAGCAGCCATTCAAATGAAGCAAATCGGGAAAAGCTTCAAGACCCTCTCCACCCAAATTTCAGATCCCGCCAAGAAGGACTCCTCCTTGCAGATTGTCGATGCAATTCAAAATGCGGTGAATGCAGCTCGGCCACTGATCCCAGCCCCCGCGGCCAAACTCCAAGGGGACTCATTAAAAACCTACATGCGCGAATATGCTAAAGGTTTGGACGAGCTTGATGCCAACCTGCAAGATCTCAAAAAAGCCATTTCCTCTGGCGATACCTCCGCCTCACAGGGATTACTCGAGACCATCACCAAGCTCAAAAAAACCTACCATTCCGACCTTCGGTAGACAGACGCCATTCGTCTTTATTCAGATCAACCCACTCGAAAAATAAATAAATTCCATTGATTATATCACTGTATACCGATACGTTTGTTTTTAGAAATTGATATATGAAAAAGATCACACCAAATGCCCTTAACGCGTTGCGCGAAAAAAACAGCGCTACGGCACTGCTCGACGTCCGCACCCCAGCCGAGCACGAGCAGATCCATGTGCCGGGCGTTCACCTTGTGCCGCTGGACCGCTTGGATGCCACGGAACTCGAAGGAGTCGCCGGATTTTCCAAAGAAACACCTCTATATATCCTGTGTCACTCGGGAGGACGCGCGAAGCAGGCAGCGGAAAAACTGAGCCGTGCAGGCTATCATGACTGCGTTGTCGTAGAGGGCGGAACTTCGGCTTGGGCCGCAAGCGGTCTTCCCGTGGTACGCGGAACAAGCAAGGTCATCGCACTAGAGCGGCAGGTGCGGATCGCAGCGGGAGCACTCGTACTCAGCGGCGTCTTACTTTCCCACTTTGTCAATCCGGCGTTCATCTGGCTAGCCGGAATTGTGGGAGGCGGGTTAATTTTTGCGGGAATCACGGACTGGTGCGGCATGGGAATACTGATTTCGAAATTGCCATGGAACGCACGGACGCCAAGTTGCTCCAAAAAATAAAATCTAACACTAACGAGCTGTATGTTTCTTCGACAAATCCCGGATCCGAATCTCGCGCAGTATTCCTACCTGATCGGTTGCCAACGCAGCGGTGAAGCTATCGTCATCGATCCCGAACGCGATATCGAGCGCTACCAGGAGATCGCCTCTCAGGAGGGACTGAAAATCACGGCCATCGCGGAGACGCACATCCACGCAGACTTCGTGAGTGGTGCATGTCAATTCACCAAAAGCGATCCGGACATTCACATTTATGTCTCGGCCGAGGGCGGCCCGCAGTGGCAAAGCGAGTGGGCCATAGGATTCCCAAACCTCCACCTTCTCCGAGATGGTGACAGCTTCAAAATCGGCAACATTGAATTCCAAGCCATTCATACGCCAGGACACACACCCGAGCACATGGTTTATCTTGTCACCGACCATGGTGGAGGTGCGAATGAGCCCATAGCCATGCTCAGCGGGGACTTTCTCTTTGTGGGTGATGCGGGCCGACCCGACCTCCTCGAGCAGGCTGCCGGACTGGAAGGCACACAGGAAATCGGGGCCAAAGCCCTTTACAAAAGTCTGCGTAAATTCTCCGAGCTTCCCTGTCATGTCCAGATCCTCCCCGCGCACGGAGCTGGAAGCTCTTGTGGAAAGGCCCTCGGATCGGTTCCCAACTCCACATTCGGATACGAGGAAAAGTTCAACCCCGCGCTCAAGTTAGCGCTCAATGCCAGCGAGGAGGAGTTTGTGAGTTTCATTCTCAGCGGCCAACCCGAGCCTCCGGCTTATTTTTCACACATGAAGCATGTGAATAAAGTCGGGCCAGCCATGCTCGAGTCCTTGCCTACACCTCCAGCAATGACTCTGGCGAATATCGCCAACGAATCCAGCAGTTCGGACTTTGTCATTCTCGATACCCGCGACCGCACCTCATTTCTGGAGACCCATTTCGTCGGGAGCCTCTTCGCGCCAAAGGAAAAGTTCTCCGACTTCTCAGGAAGCTACCTCACGCCAGATCAGAAGATCGGACTCG
>RFZT01000182.1 GCA_009920585.1 bacterium | reverse complement strand
CCCCACTCATGCCGTTCCGAAGCAGTTCCCGTTCCCTAATATTAGGGTGGATGACCGCATTCCCAGCAATCAGACGTCCAATGAAGGCCTGTCATCTCGCCGGGCGCACAAGCCTCCGGGATTTAATTTAACATAGGTCCGGGACTACACTCCGTTTAATCGCGTACACAGCAGGGCAAATTGTTTGCGGTCGAAACCGCGTAAATTTGTTGGATTGGAAAAGATCGATTCTCGGAAATCACCCGCCCCAGAGATTCCTACAAGGTTGCAGTTACCGAGGTCACAGTAGCGTGATTTCTAATGGTGGAAGCGTCCGCTTAAGGTTCGGGAAAGTCAAGGCTACCCGAGGTTATTTTTTTAAGAAAAAAGGGCCTCATCGTATGTCTAAAAAAATCCTGCAAAATCTGTTTGCAAAATCCTGCGGATTCGATAATTTCTCGCCCCTTTCCAATGCCAAAATCAATCGCACGTAGTAAAACACGCAAGTCGGTGGCCAAACGCTTCAAAATCACAGGAAGCGGTAAAATTGTCCGCAACAAAGCGTCCCGCCGTCACCTTCTGGCCTCCAAGAGCGCCAATAAGAAACGCCATATGGCCAAATCTGTGGTCGTTGACGTGACCGACGTGGCTCGCATCAAAGCTTGCCTCCCGTTCAGCCACTAAGACCTGACAAAAAATTTCGATCCTTCGGACTGCCCCGATTTTTTATTGGGGATACGGAGCCGGCGAGTCCGAGGATCATAACGAAACGAACAGCCGCTCCAAGGAGGCCCTGACAAAATCAGGGTTTTAATTAGACATGCCAAGAGCCACTAACGCTCCAGCCAGCCGCGCCCGCCGCAAACGGGTCATCGATGCCTCGAAAGGCTACCGCGGTCGCCGCTCCAAACTCTTCCGCTACGCGAAAGACGCGCAGATGAAGGGTAAATATTGGGCCTACCGCGATCGTAAAACCCGCAAGCGCAATTTCCGCGCTCTCTGGATCACCCGTCTCAGTGCGGCCGTCCGTGCCGAGGGGATCACCTACAGCCGCTTCATTGAGGGCATGAAGTTCGCGAACATCACGATCGACCGCAAGGTTCTTTCTGACATCGCCATTCATGATGAGCCGACCTTCAAGCAGATCGTGGCAAAAGCCCGCATCGCTTTGGAAAAAAAGCAGGCCGCTTGATTTGAATTCGTCATCGCGCATTCTTGTGCGTTGATTTTACAGCTGGGGCGGACAAGCCATTGTCCGCCCCTTCTTTCTAGATACCAATCCACATGGAACAGCAAGTTGAAGCCCTACGCGGGGAGGCCCTCGCCGACATCGCCGCCGCCAAAGATCGCGCCACTCTTGAAGCGGTCCGCATACGTTACCTCGGTAAAAGTGGTGCTATCACCGCTATCAGTGAAGGCATGCGGAATGTGGCGAAGGAAGATCGCCCTCGCTTTGGCAAGCTTCTCAACGACCTCCGCCAAGCCGTCACCCAGGCATTGGATGATTCGGAGCGGCTTCTTTTGGAGGCGGCTGATTCCGCCGCAGTCTCCTCGCTGGACCTCTCGCTTCCCGGCACATGGCCCTCTACGGGCACGCTGCATCCGCTCACGCAGTTGATGGATCGTGCTGTACGTTGCTTCCGCCGGATGGGATTCGCCATTGCGGATGGACCAGATATCGAAACGGAGTGGCATTGTTTCGATGCGCTTAATACTCCTGCCGACCACCCCGCTCGCAATGAGCAGGATACTTTTTATCTCCCCGATGGGCGATTGCTTCGCTCACATACCTCGTCCGTTCAGATAAGGGTGATGGAGAACTGCCCGCCGCCGATCCGCATCATTGCTCCCGGTGCGGCCTATCGCCGCGATGAAGTGGATGCCACGCATCTCGCTCAGTTCACCCAGATGGAAGGGCTCTATGTGGCTGAAAAGGTCAGCCTCGCCGATCTCAAGGGAACCCTCGAGTTTTTCTTCCGCGAGCTATTTGGTTCGGGCACGAACATCCAATTTCGTCCTCACTTTTTTCCATTCACCGAGCCGAGCTATGAGATCGATATTCGCACCGAGGCTCTCGGGAACGAATGGATGGAGTTGGCTGGTTGCGGAATGGTCGATCCCGCCGTTTTCGAGGCCATTTGCGAACGCCGAGGTGATCGTGTTTTCGATCCCGAGAAAGTCAGTGGTTTCGCGTTTGGCTTTGGCCTCGAGCGTCTGGCCATGAATCTGTCCCGTATCCCCGATATCCGCATGCTCGTGGAAAACGACCTGCGTTTTCTCAACCAATTTTAATCGCTCGTGAAAATTTCTCTCAACTGGCTGCGTGATTTTGTGGATTGCCAACTGCCGGCATCCGATATCGAAACCCTCCTCCGCCGCGCTGGGCTTGAAGTCGCGGGCATCGAGACGCGAGGCGCTGGGATCGATCATGTCGTGGTCGCGGAAGTCTTGGAGTCCGTTCAGCATCCGAATGCAGACCGACTCAGCGTCTGCAAGGTCAACGATGGTTCGGCCATCCCTCGCCAGATTGTGTGCGGGGCAAAAAATTACAAAGTCGGCGACAAGATTCCTCTCGCTCTTCCCGGAGCCGTAATGCCGGGAGATTTTAAAATCAAGAGCGGCAAGCTTCGCGGAGTCGAAAGTGAAGGCATGATGTGCAGTGCCAAAGAACTTCGCTTGGCTGAGGATTCCGAGGGACTGCTCATTCTTCCTTCCGAATCGATCCCAGGAACCCCAATCAAGGACATCTTCCCGCCGGAAACCCTTTTGGAACTCGAGATCACGCCGAACCGTCCCGATTGGCTTCACCACTACGGTGTAGCCCGCGAGGTGGGAGTTTTTACCGGACTGCCAGTTAAAAACCCGCAACCGAAATTGCCTGCAACCGCCTCTGCGGAGGGACGCGTTTTGCTCGAAGATCCGGCCTGTGCTTACTACACGCTCCGTCGCATCACTGGCGTGAAGGTCGGCCCCAGCCCGCAATGGCTCGCGGACCGCTTGGCTTCGGTGGGATTGCGCTCAGTCAACAACATCGTGGACGTGACGAACTACGTTCTTTTCGAGTTGGGGCAACCCCTCCACGCTTTCGATGCCGCGAAAATATCTGGCCCGATTCGCGTTCGCCGCGCTTCGGAGGGCGAGGTATTCCACGCTTTGGATGGGCGCGAATACAAACTCGCAGCTAGCGCCCTTGTGATTGCCGATCAAAACGGCCCCGTCGCCCTTGCCGGCGTCATGGGAGGCGAGGGGAGTGGTGTGAGTGCATCCACTACCGAGATCCTTCTTGAAAGCGCTGTTTTTGATCCTTCAACGGTTCGCCGCACCTCGCGGACCCTTGGTCTTCTGAGCGATTCCAGCTACCGCTTCGAGCGCGGGGTGGATCCCGATATGGTGGCCATAGCTTCGGCCCGCGCAGTGGAACTCATTCTTGAGGTTGCCGGCGGTGTGGTCGAAGAGACGGTTGCTGTGGCGGGCCAATGCCCTGCTCATCTCGAGGTTTCTCTACGCCATAGTCGCGTTCGTTCGCTGCTGGGGTTGGAAATCTCCGATGCCGATATCGAGTCCGCGCTCAGTCGAGTCGGCTTGGTGAAATCTGCAGGTGGTGAGGTTTTGAGTTGGCTTATTCCCGGCTTCCGTCGCGAGATTCACCGCGAGGCGGATCTCATTGAGGAAATAGCCCGTGTTGTGGGTATCGAAAAAATTCCTTCACTCGCACAGGGACCGTTCGCTCCGAGTTCGGATGCCGACGCCGCTTACGATTTCGCGATGGATCTTCGCCTCAAGCTCGCTGGAATGGGCTTCCACGAGGCCCGCACCAGCACACTCGTTTCCGCCGCCGATGTGTCCCAATTTGGTGATGCCGTTGCGCTCAAAAATCCCTTTGGCGACGATCAATCCCAGCTCCGTAATAGCCTTGTCCCCGGGCTTCTCTCCGCTCTCCGACGCAATATCGATCAAGGCGCGAAGTGCGTTTCCCTTTTTGAGTGCGGTCGTGTTTTTCATCCCACGGGGGAGCGTCAGCGTCTCGCCATCGTCGTCTCTGGCGACCGTAACGAAGCCGATTGGCGCGGTGGTTCGGTGCGCTCATGGGATGTCTTTGATTTGATCGGCGCCATTCGCGAGTTCGCTGGTCTCGCTGAGTCCGACATCGTTTCCGTCAATGCTCAAGCTCCGTTTGGCGCCATGGTGGAAATTTTCCATGGCGGCAAAAAAATCGGTGTGGCTGGTCAACTGCAGCCCGCCGTAGCTCGCGAAATCGGAGCCAGTTTACCAATCTTGGCAGCCGAGTTCGATCTGGATCTCTGGCGTGCCGGCGTTTCTTTGAAAACCGAGGTCGCCGCCCTTGCGAAATTCCCCGCTTCTTCGCGCGACATCGCTTTTGTAGCCCCGCTCGCGCTCCCCTTCGCCGCCGTCCGCACCGCGATCGCTTCCCTCAACGAACCTCTTTTGGAATCCGTGCGTCTTTTTGATCTTTTCATCGACCCCACTCACTCCTCTTCCGTAGCCCGGAGAGGACATTGACTGCAGATGAGGTAAACTCCTCCACCGACCGCATCAAAGCCATCCTCCGCGAAAAAGTCGGCGTGGATTTCCGTGAGTAGGCACAACTATCTAGACGGTTGAGAGTACGAAATCTGAGTAAAGGCACAGTGCACATTCATAACTCAAGGTTCAGTTCTGAGAGCGTTTCACAAAGACTTAACTGTCTGGGGACCTTCACCCAAGAAGTTCGTTGGTCAAAAAGTATTTTGGTAGTGATACGAAAAGCACTTGCCAATTGAGTTTGGGGGATTCCAGTATGTGCATGTTAACAAATTATTTCTATGAGAGTTGGTAAACTACTTCAAAAATTTGCGGGTACGTTCGTCTTTTTACTTTTGCTCGCGATGACGCCGCTTTTGGCTCAAGCCCAAAAGCCTGCGGCATCATCGGAGTCGGACATTCGATGGGCGGAGCAACACTTCTCATCGCTGCGATCAAAAACCCTGGCCTGTTTCGCGG
>RFZT01000181.1 GCA_009920585.1 bacterium | reverse complement strand
GGCAACTCAACGACTCTAGGTGGCGATCCAGGCGAGCGGATTTGCATGCTAATCCATAGAGGCGCACCAGCGAAGCGTCATTTGAATGGGCGGTGGTGATTTTTTCTAAATCGTAGGAATCTTGAAGGCGTCCGGCGTAGTTGTAAGCAAGGGCGATCCGGAAAATTTCTTTTTGGGAGCAGTCCGCGCCTTTCAGGAGGGCGTCGCCGGCTTGGGCGGCACGATCAAAAATCGCGACGCGAATAAAAACCTCCAATGCCGTCGCGTGCACATGCCTGTCTATGGGGCCTGCAAGGAGACGTTCAACCATCAAAAGGGCATCGGCATTCAGTCCTAGATCAAGGAGGGCTGTGGCTTCATCCAAATGGGGATTGATGTTTTTTTCGGGCATTTTTTCAGGATTGGGTTTGGTCCGGGCTGACTTCGAAGCTCGGATCGAATTTCTATGAAATCTCCGTAGCAATTTTCGGGCCGAGTTTTTAACTGTCCTGCAATCGGGGGTTGGGGGGATTCTTGGTAATCGTTCGGGGTAAAAAATACCACTTTGGGACGACTTCCCGACGACATGGGATCGTTTTTGCCGAGTTGGGGTCAACGCCCCATGTGAGAGTCGGGTTTGCTCCCCTAGTGTTCGGCCTTCAAATGATGGCTCACATGGAACAAATTGGAGTAAGCGGCAAGGTTGCGATTTTGGGAAACTATCCGCCTAGAAAATGCGGAATTGCGACATTTACTCGCGATCTCCGAGATGCCGTAGCGGCAGCGCGCCCAGATTGGCACTGTCCGGTGATCACGGTGACGGATCCGGGTTGCTCTTATGACTACCCGAGTGAGGTGAGGTTTGAAATCGAGGAGAACAATATCTCTGCCTACTTGAGGGCGGCCGACTTTTTGGATCTCTCTCATGTGGATGTGCTTTGTGTTCAGCATGAATTTGGAATTTTCGGCGGGGAGGCGGGGAGTTACATTCTAGCGCTTCTGCGGAGGGCCAAAATGCCCACGGTTGTGACCTTGCATACCGTTCTGGCGAATCCAGACGCCAAACAGCGTCAGGTCTTTGGTGAGTTGATCGAGTGCGCGAGCAAACTCGTGGTGATGACGGACCGCGGAGCCGCCATGTTGCGGGATATCCACGGCGTGCCTGCTGAGAAGATCGCCGTCATCCCACATGGCATTCCCGACATCCCTTTTGTGGATCCGAATTTCTACAAGGAACAATTCGATGCGGCAGGTCGGCCTGTTTTGCTCACGTTTGGGCTCCTCTCTCCTGGTAAAGGCATCGAATATGCGATCCAAGCCCTTCCGGAAATTGTCAAAGAAAATCCAGGAGCGGTTTACATTATCCTTGGAGCCACGCATCCGAATCTCCTGCGGCAAGATGGGGAGGCTTATCGTATGTCTCTTGAGCGTCTGAGTGAGGAACTGGGCGTTCAAGAGAATGTGAAGTTCGTGAACCGCTATGTCGCGCATCAGGAGTTGTGTGAATATATCGGGGCAGCAGATATCTACCTTACCCCTTACCTCAACGAGGCGCAGATCACTTCAGGCACATTGGCTTATTGTTTCGGAGCGGGAAAGGCCGTGGTATCGACCCCATACTGGCATGCGGCGGAATTGCTGGCCGATGATCGCGGCGTATTGGTTCCGTTTCGCGATGGACGATCCATCTCCAAGGCGGTGAATGGACTTTTAGCGGAGGGTTCGCCTCGGCACTCGATGCGCAAGGAAGCCTACATTATGGGCCGTGAAATGGTATGGGCTCGTGTCGCTCGCGACTACGCCAACGTCTTTGACGAGGTTCGGCATCAGTATCAAAAAACCAAGCGCATCCCGCCGACAAACCACAATGGGAATGGCGGAGAGCGTTCGTTGCCACGAATGCGATTGGATCACCTTGAGCGCATGAGTGATTCCACTGGGGTTTTTCAACATGCGATTTTCACCATCCCGAGATTCGAGGACGGCTATTGCACCGATGACAATGCCCGCGCGCTTTTACTGACAGTGATGCTGCCCGAGCAGGAGCACACGGATCACTTCATCCGGAGTCTTCAATCGGCCACCGCCGCTTTCCTTCAACATGCGTTTGTTAACAAGACCGGGCGATTTAGAAACTTTATGGCCTTCAACCGAAATTGGAGTGAGACCGAGGGCTCAGAGGATAGTCATGGGCGGGCGCTGTGGGCATTGGGAGCCGTGGTGGGGCGCGCGACTAATCCCGGCCTGCGTTCTTGGGCCGCTAGTCTTTTCGAGGAGGCGCTTGCGCCAGTTGTTGCCTTCACATCACCGAGGGCATGGGCTTTTTCGCTGCTCGGCTTAAACGAATATTTCCGGACCTTGCATGGGGATCTGATGGTAGATCGTTTACGTTGGGAACTCTCTGGGAAGTTGTTCGCCCTGTTCCAAAAAAATGCGACGTCGGATTGGATGTGGGCGGAGGACATTGTGGCTTACGATAATCCTCGCCTCGCTCAGGCCCTCATTATCGCGGGCCGTTGGACCAAAGATCAGGAAATGGAAAAAATGGGCCTCAACGCCCTTCAGTGGCTCATGAAAAACCAGTCATTGCCGAATGGATGTTTCCGACCCGTTGGCTCGAATGGTTTCTGGCTCAGGGGAGGGGATGCAGCGGCATTTGATCAACAGCCGCTTGAGGCGGGTGCGGCCGTGAGCGCTTGCTTCGAGGCCTTTCATGCAACGGGCGATCCTTTCTGGAAAACCGAAGCGCGCCGTTCCTTCGATTGGTTCTTGGGATCAAATGCCCTTCGGCTCCCTGTTTATGATGCCACTACAGGAGGTTGCCGCGACGGACTCCATGAAAACCGTGTGAATCGTAACCAGGGCGCGGAGTCCACTCTTTCCTTCCTGATTGCGCTCGCCGAAATGCGCTCGAATTCAACCCACCGTTTCCAAAAATGATTATGAATGATATCGAAACCCAACTCCGTCGTGTTCCTCTGACACTTCACCCCGAGCCGAAGCGTGTGTTGCTGCGGCCTTTTATCCCATCACTGATCGTGAAGCCGATGAGCAATGAAGAAGCGAATCCACGTGTTGTGAATCTTTTTTCACGCCTCATGCAGATGACGGATGAGGCGGTGGAGGAAAAGTTGAAGGATGTCTTTTCCGAGTTTGATGAGCGCCATCAGAGAATTCACGACATCTTCTTGGAACGCTACCATCAGATTGAGAGTCTGCTACCGACCGAGAACGCGCTCAGTGATTCTCGGGCGCTGCTGCTTGGAGCTTATTTCACAAACGAATATTCGTTCGAATCGAGTGCGCTCTTTAATCCCAGTATCATTCCATCACCCGACCAGGGTGGCGTTCAAGATGACGAACTGCGATTCATTTTAAGCCTGCGTGCAACAGGAGAGGGGCATGTCTCCTCGATCACTTTTCGATCCGGTATTGTCGCCAGTGATGGGGACATCCGAATGGATGATGTCTCCCGCTTTGTTCATCTCCCACGTCCGATGGCAGCGGCGAGATATGATAAGAAAACCTTTCAGCGTAAATTACAGGAAATCAATGTGGAGTACGCGGATGCCATGGCTTGCACGCGGGATCTCAAGGAAAGTTTCAGCTTTAGCGAACTCTCAGATCTGGTGCAACGAATGCGAACCACGGCGGAAGAGCCGAATGTGCGCCGTGCTGCCGAACGCGCTCTCCTTCTCGCGCAAGCAAACTACAGCGTGAGCTTCCCTGAAGGTCTCAGTATGTCCGAAAAAGTTCTCTTTCCCTTTGCTCCAAGCGAGAGCAATGGGATCGAAGATGCGCGTTTTGTGAAATTCATCGAAGACGATGGTTCTACAAATTATTACGCCACATACACAGCTTACGATGGCAACGTGGTCTTTCCCCAGTTGCTGCAGACCCGCGACTTTCACGAGTTCAATATCGCTACGCTCAATGGGCCTGTAGTGAAAAATAAGGGGATGGCTCTTTTTCCCAAAAAAATCAATGGGCGATACGCCATGCTGGGCCGTCAGGACGGGGAAAATATTACCCTCATGTATTCTGATCACTTGCACTTTTGGTATGAATCCCGAGTGATTATCCGGCCTTCCGAACCCTGGCAGTTTGTGCAAATTGGAAACTGCGGTTCTCCGATAGAAACCCCCGCCGGTTGGCTTGTTCTCACTCATGGTGTGGGACCGATGAGGAAATACTCGCTGGGGGCTGTTCTACTCGACCTGAATAATCCAGCAAAAGTTCTCGGGCGTCTTAAAAAGCCGCTCCTTCGACCCATGCCTGACGAGCGCGAGGGCTATGTGCCTAATGTGCTCTACAGTTGCGGCAGCCTGATTCACGGCAACAATCTGATTCTCCCCTATGCCATTTCCGACACCTCAACGCGTTTTGCGATTGTTCCAGTCGAGACTTTGATTGAAGGCATTCTTAATGGGTGAACGGCATGGAGGAGCGGGCGGTGCATTTTCTTGTCTTTACTAAAAAGGACGAGTGGCTAGGGTTCTCACCCTTCTTATGTCCATACTTTTGCCAATTTTAATTACGCTGCACATCCTCGTCTGCTTGCTGATGGTTTTCGTGGTCCTCATGCAGCGTCCACGCAGTGAGGGCTTGGGTGCCGCCTTTGGTGGCGGTCTTACTGACAATGTCTTTGGATCCCAAACGACGAACGTGCTTGCGAAGTTCACAACGTGGCTGGCGATTGCTTTTTTCGTCATCACGCTCTTGCTTTCGATTTTCACAGCAAAATCTGCCAACAGCAAAACGGAGATTCAGAAAAAACTTCTCAGCGCGCCAGTCCCTCAAGCCACAGCCACACCAGCGCCAGTTGCGACACCTGCGCCAGTTGCCACACCATCGCCAGTTGCCACACCATCGCCAGTTGCCACACCAGCGCCAGTTGCCACACCAGCGCCAGTAGCAACACCATCAGCAGTAGCCACACCAGCGCCAGTTGCGACACCAGCGCCAGTAGCCACGCCAGCGCCAGTAGCCACGCCAGCGCCAGTAGCCACGCCAGC
>RFZT01000019.1 GCA_009920585.1 bacterium | reverse complement strand
CACCTACAACGCACCGAAGTTCTCGAGGTGGAGGAATATTTTAGCGAGGGACAAAAAGGCAGCAGCGCGATGCCCCACAAGCGCAACCCGATCACCGGCGAACGCCTGAGCGGGCTTGCCCGCGTGATTCGCGGTAACGCCATGGCCGCACTCGAAAACGTGGCCCTCTGGCACGAGCGCGACATCAGCCACAGCTCGGTCGAACGTATCATTCTCCCAGACAGCTGCACGTTGTTGGACTACATGCTCGTGACTCTCACCAAGCTTGTCGCCCGCCTGATTGTTTATCCCGAGAACATGAAGCGAAACATGGAACTCACCGGTGGCCTCTATGCCAGCCAAGCTGCCCTGCTCATGCTCACGGAAAAAGGCATGGAACGCAAAGATGCCTATGAAGCCGTCCAACGTGCTGCGATGAAAACGTGGCGCGAAGGCGGCGGGCTTGCCAAAAACCTTTCCGAAGAACCCACCGTCGCATCCCACCTTGCTGCTGCGGACATCGAAAGCGCCTGCGCTCCCGAACGTCACTTCCGGCACGTGGAGGAAAAATTCCTCGCCGTTGGCATCGTCTAACGAAACTCTAGTTCACGCCCTCGGACGAAAAAATTCCAAAGAACAAGGGTGCTTATTTCAAGCACCCTTGTTCATGGAAAAACCTGTTCTAGATTACAGTGGCTTGCGCATGAGCCAGTAGATCTCGCCTGGCCAACCCGGAAAGAGCCGACCCCAGAGAAGATTCAGCCGCATCCAAGCAGCGGAATTTTCAAGAGAACTTCCCTTGCTACGCATCAGGAATGCTCCGCTCATGAACTCGACCTCTAGGCCCGCATAGGCTGCCATCCGACGAACTCGACCGGGGGAAAACACGCTCACGTGGCCCATCGGCTTCGCTGTGCGGCGGACCTGTCCCTGACGAATCGCCGCAAGGGGGCCGGGAACAACAGGAAAACCGCCGATCAACGATCCCCCCGGCCGGATATTTTCAGCGATATTTTTTAAAACCTCCTCGGGCTCGAAAAGATGCTCGAGAACATGAAGAAGAATGGCGGTATCATATTCATGGTTCAGCTTGAACTTAGGGTCCTCGAGATTCGCTTCTTGAAAATCCGAATACCCAGCCTCAGTGAGGCGCTCGCGGCGCATCACGGCATCCACCGCCGTCCATCGCCCATAGCTTATTCCTTGTTGCGCGGAGCGCACGAACTCCAGCATCTGGCCGACATGAACACCGATTTCGGCAACGTCAAGTGGACGTCCGGCGCGCTGGCATTCCACGCGTAGAAGTTGCTGACCAAACCAGTAGCGAAGCAACCGGATCGGGTAGCGGACACTTTTGGCCTCGCGGGTCATACCGAATTCTTTTCTGCGAACGACTTGGTTTTCAGCTAAAAAATCAATGTCCCATTGCGAAGTGGAATAACTTTTCAAAGTGTCACGGAGAATGATTAGGCAGATCAATCTCGTCAACTGGGAAGAGTCAACTGGGCAAACTACCCCACCAAGTCGCTTGATCCGGAGACGCTTGAACGCTAGATTTCGGCCATTACATGAAACCGGTCACGATTTACGACACGACACTCAGGGACGGAACGCAGGGAACGGGGATATCTTTTTCGATTCTCGATAAGATCCGCGTAGCCCAAAAACTGGATGGTTTCGGTGTCGATTTCATTGAGGGCGGTTGGCCGGGATCGAACCCGAGGGATGCCGCTTTCTTTGCCGAAGCCGCCAAACTCGAGTGGAAGAATGCGCGCATCACCGCCTTTGGCAGTACTCGCCGAGGCGGCGTCGCGGTCGAAAACGACGCCCAAGTGCGGGTTCTCCTCGACGCCCAGACTCCCGTAGTCACCATCGTTGGCAAGACTTGGCTGCTCCATGTCGTCGAGGTCCTGAATGTCACCGCCGAAGAAAATATACGCATGATCGCGGACACCGTGGCGTTTTTAAAAAAGAACGACCGCGAAGTTTTCTACGATGCCGAGCATTTTTTCGACAGTTACAAGGACAATCCCGAATACTCTCTTCAGACCCTCCGCGCCGCGCGCGATGCCGGCGCTGACGTTCTCGTACTTTGTGATACGAATGGAGGTACACTGCCAGAGGAAATAGGTCGCATCACCGGCGAGGTGATCGCCGATCTGAAGTGTCCGGTTGGCATTCACACCCACAACGATTGCGGACTCGGTGTTGCCAACGCTCTCGCAGCCATACGCGCTGGCGCCTCTCAAGTCCAAGGTACAATGAACGGCTACGGGGAGCGTGTGGGAAATTGTAATCTCACGACCATCATCCCGACATTACAGGTGAAAATGGGTCTCCCTTGCGTGCCCGATCTCACCCAACTTCGCGAGGTTTCCCGATTCGTTGATGAGCTTGCGAACGTGCCGCAGGATATACGAGCTCCGTATGTTGGCCAAGCTGCCTTCACTCATAAAGGCGGTCTGCACGTTCACGCGGTGCAAAAAATCTCCCACAGCTACGAACACATGAGTCCCGGATTGGTGGGTAATTCGCAGACCATTCTTGTTTCTGACATGTCGGGCCAGAGTAACATTCTCTCAAAAGCGACAGAGTTGGGCTTCCAGCTTCAGAAAGGGGCGCCAGAAGTCGCTGCGATTCTAAAGAAAGTGAAAGAATCTGAATCGATCGGTTACGAATTTGAGGCTGCCGATGCCTCATTCGACCTTCTCATCCGCCGCACGATCGGGCAGCACAAATCCCTCTTCGATCTCAAGGAATACCATTGCTCGTACCGCCAGTCCGCAGACCACCAATTCACCACTTGCGAAGCCACAGTAAAACTTCAAGTTTCAGGCGTCGCCGAATACACAGTCGAAGAAGGTGATGGTCCTGTGAACGCCCTAGATGCGGCTCTTCGCAAGGCGCTCCGGCCTTTCTATGCTTGGATCGATTCTGTGCGTCTCACCGATTACAAAGTGCGAATCATTGACGGCACCCGAGGCACTGCTGCCCGCACGCGCGTGCTCATCGTCTCGACAGATGGCCAAAGCAGCTGGGGAACGGTGGGCGTTTCGGACAACATCATCGAGGCCAGTTGGCTCGCCCTTGTGGACAGCTACGAGTTCTACCGTCTTCGCGCCGAAGCCTGATTCTAATTCCCATTCAGCTGCGGTCAAAACCTGGCATTGATCAGTTCGCCAGCATTCCCGCCCGGGCTACCTCGAGGACTTTTTGCTGGGTTTCGGCCATTTGAAGGGCATCGGCAGGTTCAATGTCATCGAGACCTGAAAGATGCAAAAACCCGTGAATGACGTAGAGGGCAATCTCAATGGTCGGCGTGTTCCCAAACTCGCGCGCGCGTTCCTCCGCGATGGATGCACAAACGAGAATTTCTCCGTAGGGAAACGTGATCACATCCGTCGCTCCAGGGATTCCCAAAAAATCACGATGCACGCGAGCCATGGCTCGAGGACCGAGGATCGAGATCTCCACGGAACTCAAGGCAGCGAGTGGAGCTTGTGCTTTTTGGGCGATCTGAATGCAGGCAGGGAGAGCGGCGCAAGCGATCTGCTCCACTAAATCCTTGTCGTAGTCGATCGCGCGCTGGCGATGCGCAAAATGGAGCAGTGACGATTTCTCCATAAACAACGAGCACTAAGCTGCCGATTTTTCCTCACGCTTCGAATTCGCCGCAGTTCCGCTTTCTGGTCGTTTCGGGTAGGCGATACGGGCGTGAAGCATGTTCACGAGAGAAAACCGGAAGCTTTCAGCCGCGCGCCAGATCTCGGCAATCGTAAGTGGAGCTTCGTCGAGTTGTCCTTGGGCCAGTCGCTCTTTAATAATCTGCCGAACCAAGTCATCAATCCGCTGCGGCGTGGGGCGATCTAGGCTGCGTGAGGCGCTTTCAATCGAATCCGCGAGAGAAACAAGGGCGGCTTCTTTTGTTTGGGGCCGTGGACCGGGATAACGGAAACTTTCCTCACTGACATCGGGAATATCATCCTCGCGCATGTTCATGATTTTCCCTCCAAGGCGGGCATCCTGTTGCTGTTGGAGGGCACGCTGATGGAAATAAGAAACCATCGAGGTGCCATGGTGCTGGCGAATCACGTCAACGATCTCGCTGTTAAGTTGGTTTTTGAGAGCCAGATCCACCCCTTCTTTCACATGAGCAACAATGATCAAGGCACTCATGGTCGGCGTCAGATCATCGTGAGGATTGTGATCGTGGTGGGTATTTTCCGTGAAATACTGCGGCTTGATGAGCTTGCCGATGTCGTGAAAATACGAGGAGACGCGGCAGATGGTCGGGTTGGCATCTACGACTTCAGCCGCAGCCTCGGCCAAATTGGCAACAGCAAGGCTATGGTGATAGGTGCCGGGCGCTTCTAGACTCAATCGCTTGAGAATCGGATGATTCAGATCACTCATCTCCAACCAAGAAATCTCGGTCGTGATTTTAAAGAGATGCTCGAGGATGGGAAGGATACCGCTCACGACGATAGCGGTGCCGATTCCCATGGAAATCGCCGCAACGCTCTGCCAAGCGATCATGCGCCAATCGGTTTGGGACGGCATTTCCCAGACGATCGGACCGATCTGCCCGAATGTGGCCGCCAAGACCCAAGTGGCTAACCCGACATAGATACCAGCACGCACCAAACGGCTGCGCCGCCGGACTTGGTGGGTCACAAAAACGGCGATAAAACCCGTGATGAGCGAAATAACCAGAAACACCGGATCGATTCGCCCAGCGAGGAGCGAACCCCAGAGGCTCGCAAATACAGCCGCGTAGATCCCGTGGTTGCGTCCGAGCAGAACAGACAAAATCAGCGGCGCAAAGGCATAGGGCACCAGCAACGGAGCGAGTTGGAGGTCAATATTGCCTGAAGCTGCTTGAGTGAGAATGATCTTAATGACGGCAAGCTGCGCGAAAAGGACCCCCAAAAGCATGCACAACTTGGAATTGGCACGCATCGTGTGGGGATGGTTGATCCAGAGTTGGGCGATTGCTGTGATGAAAATGAGGACGCAGAGAAGGAACTTTTTGGCAGGCTCTTCCTGCTGACCCGAAAAAATCAATCCCGCTAGGCCGACCACGAATGCAAGCAAGAGGATCGAGCGAACGGTCCACCCGGATTGGAGCGCTTGCAGAAAATCACTCTCCTCGATGGTGCGACGGCGTTTGCCGCAGTCCAATCCCTTACCTACAAGTCGCCAACGTCTAAAAAGTCCAAACATATCAAATTCTGCTTTCGCGAGATCCTCGGTGATCTTTATAAGCGAGGATGATCGCCTGTACGAGCGGGTGGCGGACGACATCCTTCTCAGTGAAGAAATGCATGCCGATACCAGAAATATCCCGAAGGGCACCGACCGCTTCGACTAGGCCACTCAATTTATTGCGGGGAAGATCGATCTGGGTGACATCACCCGTCACCACGCAGCGGGAGCCCATGCCGATACGAGTGAGAAACATAAACATCTGCTCAGCTGTCGTGTTCTGAGCCTCATCGAGGATCACAAACGAATTGCTCAGCGTGCGGCCGCGCATATAGGCCAGCGGAGCGATTTCGATGATGTTTCGATCCATTAATTTTTGCAACTCGTCGGCATCGAGAAGGTCATTCAGGGCGTCATAGAGCGGGCGCAAATAGGGGAGAATCTTTTCCTCAAGATCACCAGGCAGAAAGCCAAGCGCCTCTCCCGCTTCCACAGCTGGGCGAGTGAGAATGATGCGGTTGATTTTTTCCTGCTTAAGAGCGGCAACGGCCGATGCAACGGCGAGGTAGGTTTTTCCTGTGCCAGCCGGACCAATTCCAAAAGTGATATCGTGACCATTGATCGCCTGCACGTAGGATTTCTGTCCAGCGGTACGAGGAACGACCGGCGGCTTGCGCGGAGAGCAATGGATGCGCGTGTCGATGAGGCTTTGCAGGGATTCCGCATTCCCGTCGCTCGCGGCCGACTCCAGCGCATGATGGAACTCATGTCGATGGATGGAAATGCCACTCTTCACTGCGGAGTGCAGTTGATTAAAAACGGCTCGTGCACGAGCGAGCGACGCTGCCTCTCCTTCGATGCGGATCCAACCGTCACGCGAGGTCACATGGACTTGCAGTCGGGCCTCAAGATCATGGAGGAGACGAGGATCGTTGCCGTGGAGGGCTTGGGCCGTCCGAGCATTTTCGAATTCCAAGGTTATTGATTCCATTTCCAATGATCGCCGTACTACTTGTAAGCGTAAACCAAAGCCCAACCCGTACGCTCTTGAGAGGATTTGACAACCGTCACGATGGCAAAATAGGAACCGGTTTTTGGCGGAACGACACGCACAGCCGAAAGACGTCCTGTGCGAGTGGTCTCCACATTCACCAATTTCCCCTTAGAATCGTAGATATTAACGGTCAGAACCGCGCCTTTGACGTCCGTTCCAAGGCAAAACCAATATTCGTTGCCCTTGAAAAGCTGGGCCTGCATGGCCTGCTGCTCCTTCACGCCAAGATCACCACCCCAAGCATCCTCACGAACAGAGAACCCCTTTTTGACATAAGGAAGCGCGGCCTCTTGGGCGAATGACAGGGCGTCATCCACATAGGCAAGGGCGGTGGTGAGAGCGAAGGCGAGTAAAATGACGGGAAGGATTTTCTTCACAAAAAAATTCAATTCTCCTGCGATGTGATACTGACAACAATATCGCGGGTTAGTTGGTTGATTTTTTTCACATTCTCGACAGGAATTGGCGCGCCTTCTTCATCTCCGATGAGCGGACGGATGCTGGTCAGCATTTTTCGAATGCGGATCACGAGGTCATCATCAGCAAGTCGCCTATTCGACATGGCTTCCAGTTTTTTGGAAAAAAAGTTCACGAGAGCGGGTTGGTGTAGCAACTCGGCACCATCGGTGGTGTAGCTTTTGCGCACAATGGAGGTAAGCACCTCCGTACCCCGAATCCATCCCCCTACGCTGACAAGCTGAGCTAAGTCTCCATCCCCCAACTCGATCATGGCTCCCTTGACGTCTTGGAGCGCCCCGTCAAACTCCTTGCGCACCGCTTTCCAATCCTTCACATCGGCCTTGTCTATGATGCTTTTGCTGCGCTCTAGGACGGCTTTTTCGACATTGATAGCTTTGGAAAGGGCGAGCACGCGTCGACCGATATCTTTCACTTTTTCAGGATCTTCCGCCTCGACTGCAACGAAGCCCTCGGCAATGACGGTTCCTAAAAGTAAGGCCGCTTGAGCCCGATTGCCGGTTTGGCGACCGAGAGATTCGCGCATTTCTCCACGCCAGTTGGGATTCCCGAGCTTGTCGAGAACGAGGAAGACCTCGCTTGGCACTGGAACAACGACATCGTCGATCGCCTTCGCAGGAAAAGAAGATAGGTCAACCGCATCGGGTGTCGGTTGGGCATTCAAGCCGGAAGCGGCTGCAAACAGAATTGCGACGGCCACTGGTTTGAGGATATTCGGCATTTTCAAAATTTGAGCTTTGTTGTGCGGGCGAGGTCAGGTTAGAACTCGCCTACAACTTGGAATGAAACCCGACAGATTACAACATCTTCTTAGCGTAGCGGGCGACCGCCGCTTACTTGTACTCGGCGATGTGATGCTGGACGAATTTGTTTGGGGCACGGTTTCTCGCATCTCACCAGAGGCCCCAGTGCCGGTGGTCGAGGTGCTGGAAGAATCTTCCTACCCCGGCGGGGCGGCCAATGTCGCCCGTAATCTGAGGCCATTCTGTGCAGGGGTTCATCTCTGTGGGCTTGTTGGAACGGATTCCCATGCGGGAAGGTTGCGAGACCTGCTTGGGGTGGAACGAATCTCAACCGATGCACTGGTGGCCGACCCAGAACGCCCTACCATCGTGAAAACTCGCATCGTCGCCCGCCAACAGCAGGTCGTTCGCGTCGATCGCGAGCAACGCGGCGTGGCCAGCGAGGCCATCATTGACCAAGCCTGCGAAGTCGTCACCGCCCTCATCCCTTCGGTTGATGCGATTATTTTTGAGGATTACGGAAAGGGATTTCTCAGTCAGAGCTTGAAGGATCGCGTCACAGCAATAGCGAAAGACTCCGGCAAATTCATCTCAGCCGATCCGAACCCCATGAACCCGCTGAATTGGACTGGCGTTGACCTTCTGAAACCCAACCGACTGGAGGCATTCGCCATGGCCGGGCTCCGCGATCCGGGAGCCACTTCAGATCCCCTTTCCGATGCGGCCCTGCAAGTGGTCGGATCTCAGCTTTTACAAAAATGGAACCTTCCAGGTTTGCTAGTGACCCTTGGTGAGCACGGAATGATCCTATTCCAGTCAAATGCCGCCCCGTATCACACTCCGACGCGCGCCAGGGAGGTTTTCGATGTTTCTGGCGCAGGCGATACAGCAATAGCACTTTACACTCTTGCCATTTGCGCTGGAGCCACTCCCGCCGAGGCCGCAGAGATTTCCAACCAAGCCAGTGGCGTGGTCGTCGCGAAACTCGGTACAGCCACCCTCACCGCCGAGGAACTCCAAAGCGCATTTCATAAAAATGTCTGATCGGCCGGCCGTTTTTTTCGACCGGGATGGAACCCTCATGGAAGAGGTGGACTACTGCAACAACCCAGCCGATGTGCGGGCCATTGCAGGTGCCGCCGCAGGATTGGCGCGACTCAGTGAAGCCGGTTGGATGATCGTTATCATCACCAACCAAAGCGGTCTCTCCTCGGGAAAAATAACCCAAGCCCAATACGAGGCGGTTAATGCCGAATTGGGACGCCAACTCGACGGCTTGATCGATGCGGTTTATTTTTGCCCAGATGCCTCGGCAAATCCAACCCACCGCCGCAAACCTGGCACTGGAATGCTCGATGAAGCCTCAAGCGACCACGGCATCGATCTCGCCAGATCTTGGATGATCGGGGATAAGGACATCGATATCCTTTGCGGGCAAAATGCGGGTTGCCGCACGATCCTAGTGGAAACGGGCTACGGGAAAAAACACCTTTCGGTAGGAGCAAACTTCATTGCTCCCGATGTCTCAGCCGCGATGGAGATCGTTCTGGGGCACTTACCGGAGTAAGTCTTTTCAAAAAAAGGGTGATAGGGAAAAACCGCTCCCCCACCGTGCCGGGATGCGCGCCTCCCACCCAGTCGACGCGACACCCCGGACAATCGGGGAAGATTTTTCTACCTCGCGTGTTGGACACGCACGCGGCGGACTTGGCCGTTTTTGCGTATCACGACACGCCCGCTCTCGAGCAGGTCAACCATCGCAGCTATTGTTTCGCGGCTATTCTTCGCGCAGGAACCGACTATGGAGATCAGTTCACCGAGTGAATATTTGGTGCTATTGATTTTTTTGTAGTAGTTTTTCATGGCTTCGCTTTCTGTTGAATTGGACAGCATCAACAGTGCCAATGTTCAAAAAACTATTCCATGGGGAGAAACCCTCTGCATTTGCCTAGATCAACTGAGCGCAAGCGTAGAAGTAAGCGAGGAATATTCCCACGATGATTCCCACTCCCGACACGCGCGCGACAGATTCGGACAACGGGCCTCGGCGAAAATAGCCACACAAACCGGCAAAAATGATCCACGCCATCGGCAGAATGAACACCCAAAGGCTATTCAAGGCCAACCACACCGGAAAGGGAGGAAAAGAGGAAGCCACATTGGGAGCATAGCCGCCTGCCTTGAGCAATACATTCAGGGTAAGAATGCCGAGGGAAACAAAAACAAACTGGGTGAGTCCAATAGTGAGAATCATAAATCAGCAAGGAGAGCCCGCCGCATCTCTTCGAGAGGGGCCGGGCGGTTGAACCAAATTTCAAAAGCAAGGGCCCCTTGGTGGAGGAGCATTCCAAGACCGTTAGCTCCACGCGCTCCTACGGCAGCGGCATCCTCAAGCAATCTCGATCCACCCCGCGTGTAAACCGCATCGTAAACGAGCAGGTTGGGAGTGAGGAGCGAGGCCGGGATCACGGGCGCATCGGATCGTTTCATTCCAAGCGAGGTGGCGTTGATAACGATGTCGGCATTTTCCAACTCACGCCTCAGATCTTCTTCCTCAAACGGAATCGCAACCAATCGATCCACAGCTCCGGAAAGTCGCTCGGAGAGAAAATAGGGCGCAAGCTCAGCTGCCAAGAGTCGTGCCTTTTCGAGTGTTCGATTCACCAGAACCAGACGAGCACACCGCTCCATCGCGCATTGAACCGCGATCGCGCGTCCAGCCCCGCCACCGGCCCCGAGAAGAACAACGCGCAGATCACGCAGATCGAGGGAAAACTCCTCACGAATCGCTCGTGAGAGCCCAGGCCCGTCTGTATTGAATCCATGAAGCTTGTCACCGTTGACAACGATCGTATTCACACTGCCCGAAGCGCGCGCGTAAGCATCGGCCACATCCACCCCAGCCAGAGCGGAAGCCTTGTGGGGGATCGTCACATTCGCTCCCAGAAAACCAGCGGCAGGAAGGGCACGAAGCACCTCAGTGAACCGCGAGGGAGGAACATGAAGACGTGTGTATGCGGCCCGAATGCCGCAGGCGCGGAGAGCGGCATTTTGAAAGCCGGGCGACCTTGAGTGGGCTACGGGATCGCCGATCACAGCCAGACGCACAGGAGGCTCGAAGCCCGCGAATATGGCCGGGGTTGAGACTAGGTCTTCTGCGGAAAATATGTCCGGTGTCACCATTCTACGATCTACGAAACCACCCGCTCGCAACGCTGGCAAGGCCGATTGCGTGTAATGAGGACATCACCGAAGACCTCCCCCCACTAAAATAGAGGCGTTTCAATACACCCGCGAAAGGAGTCCGGCCTTTAAACTGACGGACAAGGGACTCTTTGACGGGGTGAAGTTGAATTCACACCTGTCTTTTTAGGGCTCCTTTAAGCCCTGTCGCCTCTCCTATTCCCACTCGATCGTGGCTGGCGGCTTACTTGAGATATCGTAGCAAACTCGGTTCACGCCTTTGACCTCATTGATCACTCGAGCGGAAATCCGCGCGAGAAGCTCGTGCGGCATCCGAACCCAGTCGGCCGTCATGCCATCATGGCTACTCACGATACGAAGAGCGATCGTGAAATCATAGGTGCGCTCATCGCCCATCACGCCTACTGAACGAACAGGCAGAAGAACGGCGAAGGATTGCCAGACTTTGTAATACCAGCCCGATGATTTCATTTCATCGATGACGATGGCATCGGCTTCGCGAACGATCCGCAGTCGCTCGGCATCAATCGCACCGAGAACTCGAACGGCTAGACCGGGGCCAGGGAAAGGCTGACGATGGACGATTTCTTTCGAGAGTCCAAGTTCCTCACCGACGCGACGGACTTCGTCTTTGAAAAGCTGGCGAAGGGGCTCAACAAGCTCAAACTTCATGCGCTCGGGAAGACCACCCACATTGTGATGGCTCTTGATCAAAGCGGCCGGATTTCCGGAGATCGACACACTCTCGATCACATCGGGATAGAGAGTTCCCTGCGCGAGGAAACGGTAGTGTCCGGGATCCGACTTTTTGAGGTCACGCGCAGCGGCCTCAAAAACTTTGATGAATTCCGCACCGATGATCTTGCGCTTTTTTTCGGGATCGGTGACGCCTTTGAGCTTTTTGAGAAACTGATCCGAGGCATCGACCGTGCGCATCCGAATACGAAATTCCCCAGCAAAGAGTTTTTCCACAGCAGCAGCCTCATTGGCTCGGAGAAGACCGTTATTGACGAAGATACAGGTCAATTTGTCGCCAACGGCCTTGTGTATCAGGGCCGCTGCGACGGAGGAATCAACCCCGCCGCTCAAGCCCAAGATGACACGTCCATCGCCCACTTGTTCGCGAATCTCGCGGCACGTGCGATCAATGAAGGATTCCATCGTCCAATTGGATTTGCACCCACAAATGCGGTGAACAAAGTTCGCGAGAATCTCGCTTCCGCGCGGCGTGTGGACGACCTCGGGGTGAAACTGCAGTCCGTAGATATTGCGGTCGGTGTCGCCAATGACGGCATGCGGGGAATTTTCCGTTCGGCCAAGTGGACGAAACCCGACAGGCATCTGAGTGATCTTATCACCGTGGCTATTCCAGACATCCAGCGTCGCAGGGAGTTTGTGGAAAAGTGCGCACTTGGGATCCCCCTTGAGCTTGCCAGGGCCATACTCACGCTCGGTGGAGCGTTCTACCTTGCCGCCGAGCCCGTGAGCGATGAGCTGCATGCCGTAGCAAATACCGAGCACGGGAATGCCGAGTTTATAGATGGCGCGATCGACCTGCGGCGCCTTCGGCGCGTAAACGCTGGCTGGGCCTCCCGAGAGAATGATTCCGGCGGGTTTGAGCTTCGCTATGGCAGCGGCCTTGGTCGTGTAAGGAATGATTTCGGAATAGACTTGGCACTCGCGTACGCGGCGGGCAATCACTTGAGTGTATTGCGATCCGAAATCGAGAATGAGGATTTTATCCCCGGCAGGTTTGGTGGCCATGAAAAGAATTAACGGAACTCGGGTCCAAAGGAATCAGTGGTAGCATTGTGAGGAACGATTGTGCCCCGCCCTTGAATACCCTCTTGAAATTTATCACCCACGTCTTCGACACTCTGCTCGGAAACAGCGCAGGAGGTTAAAAAAACAGGTGTTAGAAGCATTAAAAAAAAGATCACGCCTTTCATAGCTCGCTAGCATAATCATTCACTCCGCCATGGCAAACATGATTCCACCCGAGATGCTGCTGGATTTCTATCGCGAGGGGATTTTTCCCATGGCGATGGATGATGAAATCCGTCTCTACGATCCGGATCCTCGCGGCATACTCCCACTTGAGGAATTCCGAATTCCCCACGGCACAAAAAAAACGCTTCGCGACCCGCTGTGGGAAATTCGGGTGGATACCAATTTCGAGGAAGTGATGATCGCCTGCGCGGACCGTGAGGAAACCTGGATCGATGAGTGCATTTTTCACAGCTATGTGGAACTGCATCGAGGTGGTCATGCCCACTCCGTTGAGATCTGGAGGGAAGGCCAACTCGCAGGTGGACTTTATGGCGTGAGCATTGGCGCGGCCTTCTTCGGGGAATCCATGTTCCACCGAGTGGGCGGCGCATCGAAAGTCGCCCTCTGCTACCTAGTCGAGATGATGCAAAAAGGCAGTTTCACCCTTCTTGATCTGCAATGGGTGACCCCCCATTTGGCCACTTTCGGAGCTAGGGAAATTCCACGCGCTGAATACAAGGAGCGACTCAAGCAAGCCCTCGAGCACGAGGCAAAGTTCGAACTAAAACCCTCCGTCTTGGAAGGCAAGTGAGGCCAACGTGATTTCCGGCACTGGCGCGAGTTCATTGAGCCCAGCGGCGATGTCGAAAATCTCCACGGATACTAAATCTCGGCTTTCATGCTGGGGATAATGAGCCAGCGAGACAAAAAAACCGACTGTCACACACGAAAACGCGAGGGCGCCGAGCCAACGAAGTAAAACCGCCGGTAGAAAAACCGAACGCCCACTCTGCTGCCTCGTTGCACGCAAAACATTCCTAGCAAAAAAAGGCGATACCAAGGGCGGTGTCGCCTCACCCAACGCCCTCCATAGGGCGTCATTTTCAATCGGTTCTTGTTTCACAATGAATCAAACCCCAGCTTAGCTGAAAAGTTGCGAAAAAACTTAGACCTCGTGGGCATCAAGGAAACCTTCCAACTGGCGTATGCGGGTTGGATGACGCATCTTGCGAAGGGCCTTGGCCTCAATTTGGCGGATACGCTCACGTGTAACTTTAAATTGGCGACCCACCTCTTCCAGCGTGCGACTGTAGCCGTCCACTAGGCCGAAGCGTTGCTCCAAGACCTGACGCTCACGCTCGGTGAGACTGTCGAGGACATCTTTAATTTTATCCTTCAGCAAAACGATCGCCGCCATATCGGCGGGATTGTCGGCACCTTTGTCCTCGATGAAATCACCGAAGCTGGTGTCGTCGCTATCACCCACAGGCGCTTGAAGCGAGATAGGTTGCTGGGCCATCTTGAGAACGGCACGCACGCGCTCGACGGGAAGCTGAATTTCGTCGGAGATTTCCTCTGGGGAGGGTTCCCGACCGTACTCTTGAACGAGTTGCTTCTGTACGCGGATGAGCTTGTTGATCGTTTCGATCATGTGCACCGGAATACGAATGGTGCGGGCTTGGTCGGCAATCGAGCGTGTGATCGCTTGGCGAATCCACCATGTCGCGTATGTGGAAAATTTGTATCCTCTACGGTACTCAAACTTCTCGACCGCCTTCATGAGACCCATGTTGCCTTCTTGAATCAGATCAAGGAAGGAGAGGCCTCGGTTGGTGTATTTTTTTGCGATCGAAATCACGAGCCGAAGGTTGGCCTCCACCATTTCCGTTTTCGCCTTCAATGCGCGGCGGTGCCAAAGCTTGAGTTGGTCATGGTTGGTCGTCAACTCTGCCGGAGAAAGCCAGAAACGCTTCTGCATTTCTTTTACCTCCGCTGTATGCTGGCGACGGAGTTTCGGACTTGGATCTTTCGCGTGTTTGGCGAGCTCCTTCTGAACATTTTGCAGCGCACGATGATTGTCGTCCACCAACTGAACAAAGTCTTCGATGATTTTTTGTTTGTAGAAAAATTTGGGGTAAAGATTCTGAAGGGTCTGAAGGGACCGCTCAAATTTTTTGCGTTTCTCCACCGCAGGCCCGCTGGTCAGCATGAGGTCGGCGTAAATGCGGGAAACGGCATCCGTCTGGCGCTTGACCTGCTGACATAGACGCGGAAGCAACTTCATGTATCTCTCGCGACTCTCGATCTTTTTATCGAGAATGACCCGATCGAAACGCTCACGTTGGTCCATGAGCTTCTGGGCGAGATCAATGTGGGCGCGAGCTACAAATCCAAAACCATATAGCAACTCCTGAACTTTAAGCTCCGCATCTTCGATGCGCTTGGAAATTTCTACCTCCTGCTCACGGGTCAGAAGGGGAACTTGCCCCATCTGCTTAAGATACATACGTACTGGATCATCGAGAATATCGAGTTTAGAGTCGGCTTTCTCTTCCTTCTCCTCTTCTTCTTCGTTGTCTTTGCGAACTTCTTTGACGCGATCCACATCCGAAGAGTCGATTATCTCAATCTCGACGCCACGAAGTTGGGTGATGATCGCATCGATGTGGTCGGGATTATTAACCCCTTCTGGCAGATGCTCATCCAGATCTTCAAAAGTGACATAACCTTGCTCTTTTGCGAGCTTAATCAACTCACGGACTTTATCCTGAATCAGCTTAGGTATGTCGAGCGGCCCAGACGAAGGGGCTGCGAAAAGCAACGCCTTGGCCGCCTTGGTTTCCTTGGCGATTTGCTTGCTAGTGAGAGCGGGTTTTTTGTTGAAAGTCGGTTCCTCAGGAAGCTTGCCCACTTTGGTTGAAGACTTGGCAGCGGCTTTCGACGCGGGCTTGGCAGCGGCTTTCGACGCGGGCTTGGCTGCGACTTTGGACGCGGGCTTGGCTGCCGCTTTGGACGCGGGCTTGGCTGCCGCTTTCGGTGCAGGCTTCTTGGCAGCAACTTTGGGCGTAGGCTTAGCTGCGACTTTCGTTGCAGGCTTGGTTGCGACTTTGGACGCGGGCTTGGCTGCCGCTTTCGGCGCAGGCTTCTTGGCGGCAACTTTGGGCGCGGGCTTGGCTGCGGTTTTCGAAGCAGGTTTCTTCGGAAGCGCTTTTTTGACAGGAACGACCTTTTTGGACGGAGGAAGCGGCTTTTTCGATACAGGCCGTTTCGCTGCGGCTTTGGGCTTTGGCTTTGACGGAAGCGGCTTCTTAGCAGCAACCTTCGCGGCAGGCTTAACCTGTTTCGCAGGCTTCACTTTTGCCCCCGCCGGCTTGGAAGCCTTCGCGGACGGAGTTTTTGATTTGGATTTAGGTGCCAAGCGGGATTGGCTCTTCGAAGAGGTGTTTTTAGTTTTCAAGCTGCTTTCAATTAGGCCAGTTCAAAAGGGCCGCTGAACATCTGCCACACGGATTTTAAGGTCAAGTATTTGTTTTTGAATTTTTTCTCTTTCGCCCACAGGAACGGATGGATCGACGAGTTGACTTTTCAGCCCTTCCATCTTTTGGGTGAGTTGCTGGATGACAAGCCCCTGCCATGTCAGTTTGGCGCGATCGAGAGGAGCTGGCATAGGACGACGCGTGTCGAGCGATGACAGGGTGCGCTCCTCCGACGCGCTCAGTGTTGAGAGAAGTGAGGACGGGAGGGTGCCTCCATCAAATTCGGCTTGGGTGAGTTTGTCCACCAAAGCGCCGCCGGGCTCAAATGAAGCGGCGGGAGCTTGAGCACGCAGCCACTCCCGCACTTCAGAGCTGGCTAGCGCGATCTGGCAAAGCATATGCATCCCTGCCGAAAGCGTGATTTTTTGAACCGGCTCATCGAGGGGAACCACTCCTCCTTCGTTGCCGGTGTCCTGACTCGGCGCCTTCATGGCTGACCTGATCACGGCGTGGGGAAGCGAGAGCCTTGATGAAATGCGACCAAGGATCGCCTCCCGAAGCACAGCGTCTTGCACCAATGCGAGCGGCGGGGCGATGTGGCGCACGAGCTTGGATTTTCCGGCGGGGGTATTCAATTCTCCGCTTAGGACCGCCTCCTCTAAGCTGTGGTCAAAATAATCGGCCGCCTTTTCAACCAGTGCCAGAAAGGCAGCGGCGCCATTCCGACGAATAAGAGAATCGGGATCTTCGCCCGCAGGCAGTACAACGACCTTAACGCTCAAACCCTGTGAAAGAAGCGATGGCAGTGAACTCGAAGTGGCTTTTTTTCCAGCCGTGTCTGAGTCGAAACACAGAAGCACCGTTTCCACATATCGCCTCAAAAGACGGGCCTGATCTGAGGTGAACGCCGTGCCTTGTGGGGCGATCACGTGGCGAATACCTGCCTCATAGGCCGAGATAAGATCCAACTGCCCTTCGCAAACGATGGCCGTGTTTTTCTCAATGAGATCGCGCTTCGATTTATCCAATCCGTAGAGCACCTTCCCCTTTGTAAAAAGAGCCGTCTCCGGCGAGTTCACATATTTGGCCGCTTTTGGATCTGACTCCAGTGTGCGCCCGCTAAATGCGATAACCTCGCCGTAATCATTACGTATCGGAAACATGACACGGTGGCGGAATCGACTATAAATTCTATCTCCAGTCCTATCCTCTTTCGAGGAGGCCAGCCCGCTCAGCATGATCTCCCCATCGGAGAATCGACAGCCACGGAGGTGCTCTAATAAAGCGTCCCAAGAATCTGGAGCGTAGCCAAGTTG